>NZ_CP047642.1 GCF_011046025.1 Proteus sp. ZN5 | reverse complement strand
TGGTTTGCCTCCTTTGCAGGCGGTTGATGGTCAGGCGCTGGCGGGGCATCCCCGCCATGCGCCGCCTAGTCAGTGATAACACGCCACTCTCGCAGCCCAATTTCTCGCACGACCTTGGCCGCCGCATCCAGTGTCTTGAACTGCCGCACATCACCTCTGGCGGTGTGTAAGGTAGGTTGTGCGCTGCCAATGTTGCCGCTCAGCTCGATAGTCCACCCGTTATGCAGAACACTTGACGATCTCACCACGGCACCCTGAATCAATCCAAGCCCAAAATACTCTTTTGCCTTTCCTATATCCATTTTTTAATCCTACTATAAAGTCAAATTGTTTTGACAATATAGCAGTTTTGTTTTATCAAAACAAGCATTACATGCTTAAATCTGGCCCCTTGCTGCGCTGCTTCTGGGTCTGCTTCGCCAGCTCGGCGCGGGCCTCCTGCACCTGCGGAAGCTCCATCACCTTCTGCACCGTACGCTTGATGTAATCGGCCTCATGGCCCGCCTTGCGCTCCATGATAGCGGGGCTAGCCTCGGCCATGGCCTTGCTGATCTCGTCCGGCTCCCGGCCCTTGCTGGCCAGCTTCATGGCCGCGATGAAGTCGCACTTGCTGAGGTCATCACCGTACCGCTTGACCAGCCCGGCCATTTCGCTGCGGTAGTCGTCCACGACGCTGCGGCGATACCGACGCACACTCTGCGGGGCGGTGATCTCGGCCAGTCGTGCCGTCCGTTCCTGTCGGCGCTCGATGCTGTCCAACACCTGCCCGGCCTGCTGCATCAGCTCCGGCCCTGCGGTGGCACTCTTGCCGCTGGACTCCCGGCACAGCACCCACGGCTGATAGCCGGTGCGGCTGGTGTACTTGTCCTTGCGGTTGGTAAAGCCTGCCAGACGGCCATAGTGACGGCTGTCGGCGCTTGCCGGGTCGGCGTCATACTCCCGGGCCAGCTTCCGGGCGATTACGCCCCTATGATCTGCTGGGGCATCCTGAGCCACCTTCACCCATGCCTGATAATTCTTGGGGCTGGTCTCGATGATGGCGGCAGGCTCCCGGCCCTCCTGCTTCATGGCGTCCAGATCGTCGCTGCTGAGGTCGTCAACTAGCACCAGACCATGCCGGGCCTGCTCGGCGGGGCGAATGTAAATATCGTTGCCCTGGGCATTCATGCGCTTGAGCCAGGCGGCGTTCTGCTGCACTTCCTGCGGTGTCCATTCCCGGTTCATCATCTTGCCGCTGGCGGCATCCCGTATGCCGATGTCGTACCGGTCGCAGCCCATGGCCTTGAGCTGCCGGGCGATGGCTTGCGCGGTGCGGTCACCTTTCACTTGAGCTTGAAAATCAGCCATATGCTCCCCTGTTGCTCGATGATTTGCGGCTCCAGCCAAAGCCATGATGCGATCAGCAGCGCCAGAATAGGCATCACGGAAGCGATCAAGACCCCGGCCCACAACCTCCATGTCCAGCCACGGGCGGCGCTCCGGGCCGTCTGGCCGGCCTTGGCCAGTTCCCCTGCGGCTGCCCTCATGTCCTTTGCTGCCTGCCGCCATGCGCTCATGGCTTGCTGTTGCTGGCTCGTCCAGCTCGCGGCCTGCTCCTCGCTGGCCTGCTGTACCTCGGCGATCCGCTGCCGGGCTTCGTCCGCCAGTGTCGCCATGCTCTGGGCCAGCGGCTCTATCTCTGCCGCTAACTCGTTGATCCCTCTGGATTTCCTCACTCTGTCTATCGCGCTCATGCTCGATAACCTCCCGGTATTCTTGTAAGTCGATGATCTGGCCGTTGGCCGTGTCGATGGCTAGGGCGATATCGGCCCTCTCGGTGCGGATGCCCCGGCTCTCCATCTCCACCACGTTAGGGCCAAGATGGATGCCCGGCAAGCGCTCAATGCCCTGCGCCTCAAGGGTGCGATGGTCAATGCGGGCCTCGTGCCCGGCCTGTTCAAGGGCGCGGTTGGCGTAGTGGCTCCATGCCTCGCGGGTCTGCTCAAGCCATGCCTTGGGCTTCAGGCTCTCGGACTTCTGCGCCCCGCCCCGCTCTGGCTGTTTGCCGTTGTACCGCTTAAACCACTGGTCAGCCGGGCGCTCGATACCGTCGTTCTTCCGCTCGGAGATCATCAAGTGGCAATGGGGGTTCTCACCGTTACCGGCATGGATGGCCAGCGTATACGGCAGGCGCTCGCCCTCAGTCAGATGCCGGGCGAATTCGTCCACCAGCTCCCGCTGCTGATCTAGGGTCAGTTCGACCGGCAGGGCAAACTCAATCTCTTTGAATAAGCGACCGTTGGCCCGCTCGTACAGGTCGGCACCGTCCCAGTAGTCGGCGGGACGCTCGGCCCACTCGGGCAGGTGGCCGGACTGGGTGTGCAGCACCTCTTCACGGTCGCGGGAGTAACGGCCCTCCCGCTGGATGTAATCGGCTTTCGCCTTGGCCGATTGGCCGCCGTTCCGGCTGCCGGTCTTGGCCGTAAGGTGATAGATGGCCATAGGGGTTTAGCTCCATGCAATGGCCCTCGGAGAGCGCACAGCCCCGAAGGGGTGCCCCCAGGGCAGTTTCTTGAAGAGAAACCGGTAAGTGCGCCCTCCCGTAAAATGACGGTCGGGGTTTGCGGTGTCTGTGCTCCGATGATAGCATAATGACAAGCACATAACCAAGAGGATTATCAAAATGGCAAAAACAGCGGAACGGCTCGCCAAGCTGGAAGAACAACGGGCACGAATCAACGCCGAGATCCAACGGATCAGAGCACGGGAGCAGCAGCAAAAGCGCAAGGAAAACACCCGGCGCAAAGTGCTGGTAGGTGCATGGATACTCGGCAAAGTTGAAAACGGCGAGTGGCCAGAACAGCGCCTGCTCGATGGGTTGGACAGCTACCTAGAGCGCGACCATGATCGGGCACTGTTCGGACTTCCACCCAAGCAGAAACAGCAGCCACAGGAGCATGGTCAGCCGGAGCCGCAAGGATAGCCAAGCGCAAAGCGGTCAGAATGGCCCCTGAATGGCCCCTTCGGGGCTGCACACCGCCCCCACCCGCTGCGCGGCAGGGGGAAAGGCGGGCAAAGCCCGCTAAACCCCATACCAAATCCCGCGGGAATACGCTGGAGCGATTTTAGCCGCTTTAGCGGCCTTTTCCCTACCCGAAGGGTGGGGGCGGTGTGTAGCCTAGCGCAGCGGATAGAGAAGTTATCCGGCCTCTGGCCGGCATTTTAAGCAAGGGCAAACAGCGCCCCACTAGGGCGCTGTTAACCGCGCCTAGTGGATTATTCTTGGATAATCATGGATGGATTTTTCCAACACCCCACCAGCTCCCCCCCTTCCTGGGTTTGCAGGTTTAGGGGCGTGACAGTTACGCCGGGGGTTCGTGACAGTTACGCCGGGGGGGCGTGACAGTTACGCCGGGGGCGTGACAGTTGCGCCGGGGGACGGATGGCGTTTGCGATCATGAGGGCGAAGAAGCTCAACAGCATGGGCACGGTGGCGGCTGCGTTGCAGCACTGCTACCGCGACCGCGAGACGCCGAACGCCGATCAGGAGCGCACACCGGACAACGATCACCTGGCGGCCAGATCGACCGATGAGGCGATGGGCAAGCTCAGGGAGCGGTTGCCGGAGAAGCGGCGCAAGGATGCGGTGCTGGCGGTCGAATACGTGATGAGCGCCTCGCCGGAGTGGTGGCAGACCGCAAGCGCCGACCAGCAGCGGGAGTTCTTCAAGCGATCGACCGAGTGGCTGGCCGCATGCCGAAAATTCAGATGCTCGGCGACGGCGATGAACTGAACAAGGGAAATGAGCGGTATCCTGCCAGACAGGATACCGACATTCACGAGGTTTCGATGGTTAGTGCGCCGCATCGGAGCGGGCCTGCTACCAGTCGTCGGTTAGACGACTGGCGACTTCTCGGTGGCAGCCCCACGGAGCCGAAGGAGCACCAGCCCCAACGAAACCAGTACCGCCATCGCCGTGGCGTAACAGATCACGGGCCACGCTGTGTCACCGTTTAAAAGTGCCACCGCCAATGTCCCGACAATGCTGACTATCAGGCTTTGAACGCAGAAGTAGAACGCGACCGCTGATCCCGCGATGTCGTCGAACTCTGCCAAAGCGCCGTTCGCGGTAACGGACACCGTGAAGACAATACCGACCGCGACAACCCACATCGGTAGGATGAAGGTGAGGAATGACGGCGAGCCGTAAAGTTCGCCGATCCCCAACAGGACCGCTCCGCAAACAAGCAACGCCATCCCACGCGCCACGCATCCTGCGATGCCCCATCTGGCGACAAAGGACTTCGCGAAACGGGTTGTCACGATCATTACAAGCGCGACAGTGGCGAAGGCAAAGCTGAATCCGATCTCGGAATATTCCGCTTGGCCTATGAGCACACGGGGAGCCGTCGAGAAGAAGACGAAGTAGGTGCCCATACCGGCGCTAAAGCCGACAGTGTAAACCCAAAAAGCCGGACTCGCGAAGATCGGCAAGACAGATCGGCGCGTCTTGACTTGATCCAGAGGGCGGGTTTCGTGCCACCTGAAACCCGCATTTAGGAGTGCGAGCATCGCCAGTATAGCCAAAGTAATGAATATCGCCTGCCATCCCAAGAACTCGCCGATCAATACTCCGGCGATAGGGCCGAGCGCAGGCACGAACGCCAGCATCGAACTGAAAAGGCCGTAGATGACGACACCCTCAGGACGGTTGGCATAAACGTCGCGAACCGTCGCGAACGTCGCCACCAGCATGGCCGACGCGCCCACTGCTTGAAGTAGACGGAAAGCGACAAAGGCCGGTGCAGTTGAAGACCAAGCTGCTCCCAGAGACGCAATGACGAAAGCCGTTGCGCCCGCAAGTAGAATTGGCCGTCGCCCGATTCTGTCTGAGAGCGGACCAAAAATCACCTGGCCCACGCCGAGCATCACCATATAGAGGCTCAACGTGAGTTGGATCATAGCGGGCGTCGTGTTCAGGATGCCGGGCATCGCTGGAACGACAGGGAGATAAATATCCATCGCCAGTGAAGCGAGGATGTCGAAAGGAGCCATCAGCAGCAGTGCTGCCGGCAGCGTATAGGCCCACGCGGGGCGTGTGGTGGTCATGACGAATCAACCCTCGATTAAGGAATACCGGGCGACGTCTGCTCGTCAGCAATCAGATGAGACTAGCCTTACAGAGCGCCGCAACAACAATACTGGTTGTTGCGGCTTACTTGTCTGCTGACTTGGAATTTCCCATCTGATTACTCCACGCTTACGAATATGAATTGCTACATTTTATCCGATTATCTTTTGCTTCGCAATGCGGCATGGGCGCACTCAGCGTTCCAGCCCCCTCTGCCGCCCTAACTGCCACGACACCGACCCGCCCTGCACGATGCCCATAACCTCGCGGCCGAGTTGGCGGTCGATGATCGGCCGCCACGGGACAAGGGTGAACTCATGGGATTTCTCGACCACGGCGAACTTGCCGCTCGATAGATGCACGGTTCCGGTAAACTTGCCGCTGACGCTCTCGCCGTCCGTGGCGGCGCGGAACGGCAGGCCCTTACTCAAAGCCATATCCGATCCGACGCCGGCTACCTCGCGCTCCCGCAGGATGGCGAGAAGGTTGCGCCGGTAGAAGACGCGGCTGTCCCGGCTGCGGGTGGCGTCGCCCTGTTCGATATGGTGCTCGCGGCGCTGGTCCATGGCTTCGCGGACTTGTTGCCCGAAGCCGGTTGGCGCAAGGTCGGCCGTCTCGCCGTGGATCAGCCGCCGGTCCAGCCAGGTCGCGCCGTCCGATCCGATCTGTTTGTTCAGATCGACCGGGGAAAGGACGCGAACGCTGGCCTGACTGTCTCGGCCGGCGTCATGGGCGGCGGCACGGCTGACCAGATCATCGGGGATGCGCCATTGGTCGGCGTCGATCCGCTCGACGATACCGGCCCGGCGTAGCGCCTCCAGCCGGCGCACATGGGCATCGACATAGCCCTCATAGTCGCCGCCTGGAACGCGGCACGTATAGGAAGAATAAACGCCCTTTTCACCCAAGTCCAACAGCTTTGGACCGCAGTTGACTCTTTCGACACCCCTGCGATGCAACCCAATCCGGCTGACGGGGAGCCAGCAACGCTGAAAATTTACCCTCCTCTTTCCCACTAGCGGCTCCTTTTCCGACAACCAGCACGGCGGATCCCTGCCGCGGCGCTGTGAACGCAGCATTTTGATTGGTATCGTTGGCCTTCAGGCTCGTCA
Source organism: Proteus sp. ZN5 (assembly GCF_011046025.1). Taxonomy (GTDB): domain Bacteria; phylum Pseudomonadota; class Gammaproteobacteria; order Enterobacterales; family Enterobacteriaceae; genus Proteus. The sequence goes on along the minus strand of NZ_CP047642.1, from coordinate 2,179 downwards.
GTCAAACAGACCCAGGAGCAGCTCAGCCGGTGGCGCCCGGCTTTCGGGTAACGCCCTGGTCCCGCTGGTTTCGGCTTTGTGCTTCAGGTGATCAAGGATCTGCTTGATCACTATAGGGTCTTCAATGCAGGCGATGACTTTCATGGCGCCGCCGCAGCCGCTGCAGGTCTCGATGTCGATATTGAAAACACGCTTGAGCCGTTGCGCCCATGTCATCGACGCTCGCCGTTGTGCTGGTGTTGCCGGTTCATCAGCCACCCTGACCTTGTTGCCCCTGCCCCGTTTTGCCGGCGTGACCAACGCCCGGTGCCGACTGTTGGGTGCGAACACCCCGTGGAAGCGGGTTAGGTTGACTCTGGGCTTCGGTACCAGGGCGGCCAGCCTTGCAATGAAATCCAATGGTTCGAAAATGACGTGCGTGGTGCCGTCCCGGTACGGCGTCTTGAGCTGGTAGCAATCTGACAGTGCGGAGGGGGAGGGGCGTGACTGTTAAACAGGGGGTCAGCCTGCCGCCTTGGGCCGGGTGATGTCGTACTTGCCCGCCGCGAACTCGGTTACCGTCCAGCCCAGCGCAACCAGCTCCGGCAACGCCTCGCGCACCCGCTGGCGGCGCTTGCGCATGGTCGAACCACTGGCCTCTGACGGCCAGACATAGCCGCACAGGGTATCTATGGCCGCCTTGCCGGTCTTGCCGGGGTCGATCCAGCCACACAGGCGCTGATGCAGCAGGCGGGCCGCTTCGCTGTCCAGCGCTCGCACCTCGTCCATGCTGATGCGCACATGCTGGCCACCACCCATGACGGCCTGAGCAATTAAGGGGTTCAGGGCCACGTACAGACGCCCGCCTGCCTCGTCGCTGGCGTACTCGGCAAGCAGCCGGAACCCCTGCCGCTTGCGGCCATTTTGGGCGATGATGGAGACTGTCCACAGGCGCTCAATGCACTCCCGGATTGCCTTGAACTGGCTGCCGCCATCCTCTGCATACCCGATTTCACGGGCCAGCGCCCGATAGCTGCCCTTAACCACCATGGCATCAGCGGTAACGGCCTCCCACTTGGGTTCCAAGAACAACCGGAGCTGCTGCCCGCCTTCGGTCTTGGGTTCTGGGCTAAGCACTAGGCCATTAGGCCCAGCCATTGCCACCAGCCCTTGCAGGATGCGCAGATCATCAGCACCCAGCGGCTCCGGCCCCTTGAACTCGATCCGCTTGCCGTCGCCGTAGTCATACGTCACGTCCAGCTTGCTGCGCTTGCGCTCGCCCCGCTTGAGGGCACGGAACAGGCCGGGAGCCAGACAGTGCGCCGGGTCGTGCCGGACGTGGCTGAGACTGTACTTGTTCTTAGGCTTCACCACGGCGCACCCCCTTGCTTTTGCGCTGCTTTTCCAGCACGGCGGGTTTGAGCACCCCGCCGTCATGCCGCCTGAACCAGCGGTCTTTGAACGGCGCCCCATAGTTGGCCTTGCTGACACCAAAGCGGACGAAATAGGGCCGCTGTGAGTCGTCCACGCCCCATTCCTCGGCCTCGGCGGCCGTCATGCCGGACAGGTAGGACTGCCAGCGGATGTTATCCACCAGCACGGACGATCCCCGGCTGGCCTGCTGCTGGTCGCCTGCGCCCATCATGGCCGCGCCCTTGCTGGCATGGTGCAGGAACACGATAGAACACCCGGTATCGGCGGCGATGGCCTCCATGCGGCCAATCACCTGCGCCATGGGGCCACTGGCGTTCTCTTCCTCGATATGGAACCGACGCAGCGTATCCAACACCATCAGGCGGCGGCCCTCGGCGGCGCGCTTGAGGCCGTCGAACCACTCCGGGGCCATGATATTGGGCAGGCTGCCGATCAGCGGCTGGATTAGCAGACCGTCAGCCACGACTTGCCGTTGCTCGTCGGTCAGGTGCGCCCCCAATGCGTGCAGGCGGTGATGTATAGCGGTGGGCGGGTCTTCGGCGGGCAAGTAGATCACCGGGCCGGTGGGCAGCTCTCCCACGTCCAGCAGGTCGGGGCCGCCTGCGATCTGTGCGGCCAGCTGTAGAACCAGCATGGACTTGCCGGTCCCACCGGGGGACACCAGCGCCCCCACGGTACCGGCCACCATGTTGGGCAGTACGTAGTCAATCGGCGGCGGTAACTCTGTGAAGCTCGCCAGAATATCGATAGGCTTATGAGTAGCCAT
>NZ_CP047641.1 GCF_011046025.1 Proteus sp. ZN5 | reverse complement strand
TATGATTCTACCCATTATTTCACCCGTTATTCTGCCCGTTATACCTAAATTGGGTGCAATAACGGGTAAAGTAATAGGTAGAATAACAGGTGGATTAATGGGTAAGAAATAACACAACGTCATCTTGTGTCTATCTATTATTCTGTATCTTATTCTATGTATTATTCTACCTATTACAGACGAAATAGATAAAATAAGAGATAGAATAATAGATAGGATAATACATAAAATAATAGGTAAACCTAACGTCAGCGCACCTTTTCTTCGAGCTGTTTTAGCATCGAAATATCACCTAATAACCGTTGATTTTTACCTGTGAAAAAGATGATCGGACTGACATTTGCATTATCAATACTTCGGCTTAACTGAATTCCCATCGCCTGATAATCATCATCGTTTGTGCAATGGTATAACGCTAAAACAAGCTGACATTGTTCTGGAGTTCCGCATTCTATTGCCCAGCGGATCAACTCCGAAAAGGTCAATCCGTTCGGTTTCCAGTGTTTTTTATGCCGTGACGCTAACGCCTTAAATTTTTCACGCCCTTGATTATATTTTTCTGCCCCGATCACCGGATCTTCACAACGAACCCCTTGAACCGGTCGCTTATCAAATGACAATTCCCATAAATTTAATTCTTCGATGTATTCGTAATCTTCTGGCGATGCCAAACGAAATAATTGAGACATAGAGACACCCTCCGATCATGTGTGAACGGAGACAGTATAAGGCTTTCGAGAAATTCCGCTTCCTCGACGTGAAACAAGTTCACGCCTTGCGGCGAGCGTTGCGAATTGAATTTATGAGGTTTACCAAGCTCCAGATGTAACAAAGCCCCGTGACAGCATCACAGGGCTCTGGTACTCTAAATCTTGTGCATTCGTTGCTCAGATTAGACGTCGCAATCCAATCTTAGCAACGTGAGAGGCGCTTGTCACGTTCTCATTAAATACCAGCCAACGACATTAACCCAAATGCACCACTTGATTGACTCGGACTTAGCCCGGTCTCCGAAAGGATAAACAGGCAAATTGTGGTAGTAAAACGTACCGGAAAACGAAATTCCGGCTCTACCTCCGAATCACGCTGCGGTATCGAAAGATTACAGTGCGTACCTGATAAGAGCACCAATCAACGGACTAGGGATTTCTTGGATTGCGAAGTGTCGAAAGAAGCCCAACCTAACCAAACTTAGCCAGATTAACGAGCTAAGAGACCATGACCCAATAACTGATCATGGAGAAAAGCAAAGACAAGATGAAGATGTCGCTTCGCTCCGTTTTGATTAGTACCACATTGGGGCATTAGGCGTTTTTTACCTAGATTTTATCGGTGAACAATAACACCTAAACTCTCAACAAGCTGAAGCGCCTGCTCTCCATCCAACTTCACTCCATCTAAATTAATTCGCCTTGCATCAAGCTCGCCAAGCGCCCCACCCGTTAAATCACAACCAGTAAAATCAGCCAAAGACCAATCAAACGATGAAAACTCCCCACAAGAAAGATCGGAGCCACGAAACACGGCGCCAGTTATCACAGTGCCATTCCAGCGATTTTCCCACAGTTCGCACTTTTCTAATATGACTCTAGAAAAATTAGCGTAACTAAGATTTGTCTTGGTTATATAAGCACTACAAAACCATGACCTTGTAGTTATCATATTCATAAAATTAGCCCCTCGAAAATCAGCTCCTTGAGCTAAACACTCACTAATTTCAAGACCTAAGGCGCTAATGTTTTTAAAATTACTCATTGATAAATCGCAGCTTTTAAAGCTAGCGTTTTTTAGTTTGGCTCTATTAAAATCACACCCTTCCAAGCTATTCCTGTCGTAAAAACTACAATCAACAAATTCAGTATCAGTTAAATCAACCCCTGAAAAATCACAATTTGAAAAGGCAATATTTTTAACTCTATTCCCCGTAAATTGATCTCGTGAAAACTTTTCATTGATAAAGTGCTTTTCCATACATGCTACACCTGGTTATTTATACAGTGCAATCATTGTACATTAATTTGAACAACCTTAAACTCTAGCTAAAATTGATTCATACAATCCCTTTTATGTTAAACGGGCGAGTTAGTTAGCAAAAACCTCCCGTTCATCCCCATTAAAGCCCCTCGAAACGATTTTAAGACACGATCACCCTATAAAACACCCAAATCTACGCTGAAAGTTTAGAACGGTTTTGCGGGCTTCTGAGTGCGTTTTTAACATCGTGCAAACTGACAAGTAAAACGATGCGAAATCGCTGAAAGTCACAAACTTGTTTTGTGGCAAGAAGCGATTTGACCAACCGAGTAAAACGAGGGCGGTAGGCTTTTTGTTTTTATCCTGATGAGCGTCCAGCGAAGAAAGGGAAAAACAGGGGGAGCCGAAACGAAATGACACGCCCCAGCGATGGCAAGTGAACCCCAGTGAACGTGTTTCGTTTTGGGGGCAAAGCCCCCCGTCAAGCGAAGCGTCTGACCACCACATTTTTGAGCGACCAAATACAGGGGCGAAAAAAGGGGGTGGTCAGACGAACGCAGTGAGTTTGACGGGCTTGGGTGAATGGTTTTTTTCGCAGGCGTCCAGCCGAAGAAAATAGCCAGAGGGCGGAGCCTTATGTCATTCATTTTCGTCCAGAAAATGAGTGGCATTGATACTGAAAGTATCATGGGGTGCAAGTTAGTAAAAC
>NZ_CP047640.1 GCF_011046025.1 Proteus sp. ZN5 | reverse complement strand
AGGACTCTTTCCACATACCGCGCAAACAACCATGCTTCGAGTTTACACTCACCAAAGGGGGAAAGCGCTTAGCCTTTCTGCTAGCGGAGTTGCCTTCGGTGAAATGGTGCTTCCCATAATTTTAATGACGACTATCGCTTTGCTTGGTTGGAGGTGGAGTTGGTTGATGTTGGCATTGATAGTCATGATTATTTATTTACCAATGGCTTTAACTTTATTAAAAAAGTCGAATACATCTGATAAGAAAAAACCTTTGGAACCCAAAAGCACAAAAACACAAGAGCAAGGGCGTAGAGATGTCGTGAAAGATTGGCGATTTTGGTCGATTATTCCTGCCGTTTTATCCGCTCCATTTATTGTGACGGCCGTATTTATTCAACAAAATTACTTACTGGAACAAAAGGGATGGCCTGCAAGTTTATTAGCGAGTAGTTTCGTTGCATATGGTTTTTTACATTGGGCAAGTTCTATGGTCTCTGGCTCTTTGATTGATCGTTTTCAAGCTAAATCTTTATTACCATTTCTTCCATTACCTTTAATTGCCGGTTTATTAGTCTTAACGTTATTGGATAATTACTGGGCTGCACCTCTATTTATGTCCTTATTTGGTCTAGGCATTGGTAGTTCCAGTCCTGTTATTAGTGCATTATGGGTAGAGATTTATGGGACTCAGCATATTGGAGCAATCCGCTCTATGGTGACCTCAATGATGATCTTTTCTACAGCAGCTGCCCCATGGATATTTGGGATATTTATTGAAAAAGGCTGGACAGCTTCCACTCTATTTGGTTTGTTTAGCGGCCTAACTATGATCGGATTATTACTTCTTATACCTGCTTATCAGTCCTTTAAAGATAAACAGTGTCATAGTGACTAAAAGAGTGTTAAAGATTAATTCATCTAATGATGAAGTGAAAAACCGTTTCTTTTTTGTTCTTACCATATAGACCTTTTGTGATATTCGTGTAACAATTCACACATTATTAATTTTAAAAGGATTGTAAGTTGCATATTACGCCGCCTTAGGCTACCCACCTCTTTCTTCAAAATTGTCACCATTTTGCGTGACTATTATGCCGTTTGCCGGCAGGTACCTTAGTACCATTTATTCTATTAATTTCATTAAATACAATTTCAAAGCAGCATAGTGCGTTCACTAAATTATCTTAGGCTAAATCTGCCTATAGGATCTTGTGTGCATCGATGTCGCTTTCTTTTATGATAGGATTTTCATGTTAGAAAAAATAAAACTTGAATGGTTTTCGAATGTTCGTGGCGATTTGCTCGCGGGTATTGTTGTGGCTTTAGCTCTGATCCCAGAAGCTATTGCTTTTTCTATTATTGCAGGTGTTGACCCTAAAGTTGGTCTTTACGCTTCTTTTTGTATCACTTTCATTATCTCTATTGTGGGTGGCCGCCCCGGAATGATTTCGGCTGCAACGGGTGCGATGGCGTTACTTATGGTCACTTTGGTTAAAGACCACGGTTTAGAGTATTTGTTAGCGGCAACTATGTTAACAGGGGTATTCCAAATCATAGCCGGATATTTAAAACTCGGCAGCTTAATGCGTTTTGTATCACGCTCTGTCGTGACGGGGTTTGTTAATGCATTAGCAATTCTTATCTTTATGGCTCAATTGCCCGAGTTAACCAATGTAACTTGGCATGTTTACGCGATGACAGCAGCAGGGTTAGGAATTGTTTATTTATTCCCATATGTTCCTGCTATCGGTAAAGCGATCCCATCTCCTTTGATTTGCATCATCGTTTTGACAATTGTAGCAAGCGTCTCTGGAATGGATATACGAACTGTTGGTGATATGGGGCAACTTCCCGATACGCTGCCTATTTTCTTATGGCCAGAAGTTCCACTTAATCTTGAAACTTTATTCATTATTTTACCTTATTCATTGGGCCTCGCTATGGTTGGTCTGTTGGAATCAATGATGACCGCCACGATTGTGGATGACCTTACGGATACCAAAAGTAATCGTAATCAAGAGTGTAAGGGACAAGGTATTGCTAACATTGGTGCAGGCTTAATGGGCGGTATGGCTGGTTGTGCCATGATTGGCCAGTCAATTATTAATATTAAATCTGGCGGACGTGGACGATTATCCACCTTAAGCTCCGGTATTTATCTTATCATCATGGTAGTTTTTCTAGATGAATGGCTTAAGCAAATCCCGATGGCAGCGTTAGTTGCAGTAATGATTATGGTAGCAATTGGTACCTTTTCTTGGAGTTCAATTAGAGATCTTAAAAAGCACCCATTATCAACAAATATTGTGATGATAACGACCGTTGTTGTGGTTGTGGCAACGCATAACTTAGCAATTGGTGTTTTTGTCGGGGTGTTATTAGCGACGTTATTCTTTGCCAATAAAATTGGTCGTTTTATGGTGGTAAAAACAGAGTCACCAGTAGATGCAAGCCGAACTTATCAAGTTATGGGACAAGTCTTTTTTGCATCATCAGAGCAATTTATTGAATCATTTGATTTTAAAGAGGTGGTGAATAAAGTTGTGATTGATCTCACTCATGCTCACTTTTGGGATATTACTTCAGTATCATCACTTGATAAGGTGGTGATTAAATTCCGACGCGAAGGAACAGATGTTGAAATTATTGGGATGAGTGAAGCAACAGAAACCATCGTTGATAAGTTTGGTGTGCATAATGATCCTAAAGAAGTCGAAAAGCTCATGGCAGGCCACTAAGGAGAAAGTAATGAATAACGTAATTACCTGTATTGATGGCTCAATCTATGCTGATTCCACTTGCCGTGCTGGCATTTGGGCATCGAATAAATTGAATAAAAAATTGTTGTTGTTACACGCAATTGAGAAAACACCATCAACCCAAGCCGAAGATCTTAGTGGTGCTATTGGCTTAGGCGCTCGTTCATCTTTATTAACTGAAATGGCCAGTTTAGATGAACAAAAAAGCAAATTAGCCTTGGAGTTAGGTAAAGAGATGCTGGAACATGCTTCTCAATTAGCGCAAGCACAAGGTTGTCACACAATTGAAAAAATGCAACGACATAGCGGTATCGTTGAAGCCATTTATGATCTGGAAGAAGAGGCTCGTTTAATTGTGATTGGACGCTCTGGTGAAAGCCATGGTGATAATTTCAATGTGGTGGGCTCTCACATTGAGCAAATTATTCGTCAAGTTCATACTCCTGTTGTTATTGCCAATAAAGAGTTTGCAGCCCCTAAAAGTTTTATGTTGGCTTATGATGGGCGTGAAACCGCAGATAAAGCGGTGAAAACTATTATTGAAGGAGGCTTACTTCATGGTTTGACATGTCATCTTGTCAGTGTGAAAAACAATCAACCTAAACAACAAGAAAAGTTTCAGCAAACCGAAGCTATGCTGAAAGAGAATGGATTTGAAGTATGTTCGAGTTTATTGGAAGGCAATGTATTTAATTCATTGATGGAATATAAATCGAGTCATGATGTTGAAATGCTTGTGATGGGCGCATTTTCACGCTCTAAGCTGGCACAGGTTTTCCTTGGCAGTAATACACTTAAAATGATGGAAAGTACTCAACTACCAATGGTAATTCTTCGCTAAGAAATTTTATTGGTTGTACTATTAGTCCAGCACAATTGAGTGCTGGTCTTTTTTGTCAAATTAAGTATGATATACCTTATCCCTCCTTAATTCTGGTTCAGAAAATCTTTCCACAGAAGTTTCTGTGCGTTTATTGATGACTCAAGTATCAATGAACAACATGTAAAAATCCGAAGTGCAGTGACACTATTTGCCCCTCAATATCAAGAGTACTTGGTTAAAACGAAAAGGCTAACTCGCAACTCTTGGAATGATCCTGTAATGGCTGCTCTATAAGTTACTGGGTATCAAATGTTTGAGTCTAGTACAGTGAAAGTTGCACGCAGGGTTCTCAAGAAGACGGCTTTTAATAACAAATGTCGTCCACCCGACAAAGTGAATTGTGTTGGTGCTGAGTGAAGATTGTACATTCGATCCCTCGGTACTAAACTTAGTACATCTTAGTAATCCAATTGGTAAAAATTAGACATGTTGATGAATACTTACTATTAAAAATAGACAGCTGATTAAGCTCGGTGATTTTTTTAATATTAGATACTATCAACCTATGAAAGGTAATGGTTAATCGCTTACTTATCTATCTTTGACAGGAATTCTTAGCCAACTGTACGTACTTTATGCTGACATCAGCAACCGAGTCATGGACACACTATCTGATTTTGCCCCAAGAGTAGAAACGTATAGTATCGACGAGCAGTATCTAGATATGACCGGCATGTCTAGAAACTTTCCATTAGAAGATTACGGTCGCAAGATACAACAACGAATTTTGCAGATAGCTCATGTACCGGTCGGTGTTGGTTTTGCTCAAACTAAAACACTGGCTAAACTGGCAAACCATGCTGCTAAAACATGGACCAAAACAGGCGGTGTAGTCGATTTGAGTGCTACTTCACGCCAGAAACGGCTCATGTCCCTTGTGCCTGTTAATGAAGTATGGGGTGTGGGTAGAAAAATAAGTAACCGGCTAAATGCTATGGGGATAGTTACAGCGCTTGATTTGGCTAGGGCTGAAACAACCATGATCCGTAAAACATTCGGTGTGGTTGTAGAACGCACTGTGAGAGAGCTGAACGGTGAATCTTGCATCGAGCTTGAAGAAGTAGCAAAAACTAAAGAGCAAATCATTTGTTCACGTTCATTTGGAAAAAAAATTGAGCTCTATGAGCATATGCATCAGGCTATCTGCGAGTATTCAGAGAGAGCAGCAGAGAAACTTCGAGCTGAAAAACGAGTCTGTTCCTTTGTTTCTGTTTTTATCCAAACCAGCCATTACGCCAGCGGACCTCAATACTACAACCACCGTTCTGAACGGTTAGAATATCCAAGTGCTGATACAAGAGACATTATCAATGCAGCAGTGCGTCTGTTAAAGACCATCTGGAAATCGGGAGTTAAATATCACAAAGCTGGCATCATGCTCACTGATTTTTCTGATCCATCAGTTACTCAACTTAATTTATTTTCTGATAGTAAACCCTACAAAGGAAGTGAACAATTGATGAAAACCTTGGACCAGATAAATAATCGAGGTGTTAGCAAAATATGGTTCGCTGGAAAGGGAATGGACACAAACTGGCGCATGAAGCGAGAAATGCTTTCACCGGCATACACTACGAGAATTTCAGATCTTCCCGTAGTGAAGATTTAGAGGAAATCCACCAGCGTATTCAGCAGGATTCACCGCAATCCTACAATTGCTTCAACCAGTATACCTAAATTGAGAACGTCTTTCGTTTAGAATTATATTCATATTTCTGAACATTATTAAGATAATGAAACAATCATTATCAATTTATGATTGTTGCGATATATCATTGATATGATTATCTTTAACACTTTTACCCTCTGGAGTTGTTCGCCTTTAACTAATTGATAGCAATGCACATAAATCGAAATGATGCCGTTTTCCTTATGTAACTAAGGAAAATAGAAAATCCTGTGTGATAGCCTTACGTCGAATAAAAATAATACCTAGTTACACAATGACAAGGCGAGGACTATGAATACTAACGCAGCAATTTCAACGAATAGCAGTCAACAAAATTCGAATATGAGCAAGGTACTTCTCAATGACCTACCCTACCCTACTCTGAAGAAAAATACTGAAGCGCACAATATCTCAACATTACGCAAAATGTCTGATGCCTTTGAGGAAAAGGTGTGTTCGCGTGGTGATATTTATCGCGTTAACGTTGAGTTACTGTACGTACAGGAAGGTTTCAATCTTCGGGAGATTGATACTGAACATGCTGGACGAATCAAGAATTCGTATGTATCAGGTGTTTATGTTCCACCTATCGTTGTGAAAGTTATAACGGTTGATAATCTGCCACGCTTACAGATTATTGATGGACACCACAGATATTGCGCTCTACGCATGGCAATGGAAGAAGGATGCACGATTAAAGGCGTATACGTCACGGAGTTCTCAGGCAGTCAGCAACTTGAGATCGTCAATATGCTGACATCTTCAGAAGGAAAACCTTTAGCTCCGTTAGAAAAAGCTGATGGTTTCCATCGTTTACTTAGTATGGGATGGGAAAAAAAGGAAATTGCACGATATACGAACACAAGTGTTGTTACGATCAACAGATTATTACGCTTGTTCCGAGCAGATTACAGAATCACTGATCTTGTCAGAAAGAACCTGATTACTTCAGATTTAGCCATAGAAATACTGCTTGAGTGTGAAGAAACTAATCAAGAGGCATATGATGTGATCATTGCAGGATTGCAGAAGGCGACTGACAGCGGCAAAAATAAAGTCACACGGAAATTTGTACCTTCAGCGAAGAAAGTACCTTTTTCAAAAAAAGAAATACATTCCGTGTTTTCACAATTAAGTGAAATCCGCACAACAATTCACGACAAAGTTGCTGATATTCAAGAAAATGATGAAACAGTGACTGTCGAAATGCCGGTAACAATTGTGACCCTGCTTAATGATGTTCTTCAGAAGTTTGCGAATGATGAATCCGCCGCATCTAATGATGATGAGAACGAACCGAGCAAAACCGAATCCAACACTGAAGCTATTCAGGCTTAACTATGGAATTACTTAACAAGGTGCAACTGATCGCACGATTAGGTTCGTCCCCGAAAGATAATCTGAAGTATTCAGAACGTAACGGTGAGGCAATGACCTACTTCTCTGTTGCAATTAACCGGCATGACTCGAAAGGAAACCCGATAACAGATTGGTTTAACATTAGTGCATACGGAAAAATAGCAGAAATAGCAGCTAATTTTGGTCAGAAAGGACAACTTGTTTACATCGAAGCAAGGCTACAACCGACTAATAATTCCTGTTCTATAATAATGAATTACCAGACAGGTGTGTTTAGAGTATTACCTAATAGTAAAAATACAAATGCAGGAGAGCAGAATGGCTAAGGCAGACCAAATTTCAAATTGTAACGTTCAAAATCCTAATTATGTGATGGCAGAAATGAAACGAGATCAAACAGTTCTAAACTATGCCCTATTTAAAGCGCGTGAGAAGCTACACGAGCTCAAACACCTAATGAATACGTCACAGTGCAGTGAAAGTGAAATTTTGCGCTATAACGGGGTTTTGGAGATGCTGGATAGCATATTTTCATCAGATGAAAAGGAACGTCAGAACTTATATCACTCTATGATCATGTCTGGTGTACAAATCATGTCCGGTAAGTTAAGTGGTGAGAATAGACAAGCCGTATTAGAAGCAACGACACCAGATCAGTTGGATGAGGTTTTAAAAGCCTCGGAAAATGAGGTATGGACTGAGTTGCAACTGCTATGTGAACAGCAGAACAACCTAAACTAAGAATCCAAAATGAAACTGACAATATCCTTGCCTTTCATTCTGATAACTACGCTGATCTCAGTGCCAGCGTTGGGTAATAGTTATTCTGCAATGGAAGGGATTGAAGGACAGCGATATTCTGATTTAGAGAAATACAAAGCCAACTGTCCAGCTTGTATGAGTGTTGTACAAAACATTAAAGATATCCGCTATCGGGCATGTGCACAATCAGTCACGGCAGATGATGTGATAATTAGGGACCCATTATATGGCTATTTGAATAGTTTGAAATTCATGTTGAATGATGATGCTTATAAACAGGTATTGACAATCATTGGTCATGAGAAGGATTGTTCTAATAGTATGAATTGGCTAGAAAAGGCTAATTCAAAGATCGAGCCACAGCTAAACAAGACATATTGACGGCTATGTGCTGCGCTTTGTACCTCTATTTTTCTGCCCTGCCAAAATGACAGCCAAAAAAAACGCCACAATGTGGCGTTATAACCCTAGTGTTGGTACTTATTATAATCATATAACGTATGGCAAAACTAATTATACACATAAACACCCATGTGTATATGTGTTAATGTGTATTTGTGTATTTGTGTGTGATTCGTCACATATACACATATGTGTTAATGTGTGTACGCACATATAAAAATATTTTAGGCTTTATAGGTAATCAATCTAAAATCTAAGTGAAGAATTAAATCACAGGTACAATAATAAAAAGCAAAAACACTACCAGTTAAAGTAGAGGACCGGAGCATGTTTGTTTTTAATGAAGAAACGTTCCAACGGAACCCCAGTAATCCATGTCCAGATAATGAATTCAATAGTGACGTGATTGATTTTATAAAGGAAATAAGAAAGTTTTATCCTGAGTTAGAACATTGGAGCAATACCGGTGTACTGTTTGCTTGGGAAGGATATCTGCAAGATGTATACGCGGTCGGTTGGACTGAATTGGTACGCAAGAGAGAGAACGGCTTTCTCGCATACTGCTACATATCGCAGTTACGACCATGCTTTGATTTTGGTGGAACAGGGACATACAACACTGAAGTTTGGGATCTTGGAGAGCAAGAGCCGTGGAAAAAACAACTATTGCCAAAACTACCAGATTGGCTCGAATAATTGAGCATGAGGCACTTTTGTTTTGAATGTTACCTAGTGAAATTGAGATAAAAGTACAATAAAAAGGGATGAAATATCATCCCTATAAAACCACTACCTATTCATTTTCCTTTAGCCACTGATGAACATAATCTGATATTACATCTTTCATTGTGGTGTTTCGTTTGACACATGCAGCTTTGAATCGAATTTGAGTATCTTCGTCAAGATCTACATTAATGCGTTTGGTTTTTGTACTTTTATCAAGAATTTTATCTAAGTCTCTGTTTTCACCGAATTTCATTTTCTGTGAATTTGCTGATTCGTTAACTTTTTTAAGTGCCATAAAGTATCTCTTTTAATTTCAAAACACATATGCGCTTATGTGTTTTAGCGCACACGTGTAGATACACGTTCGTGTTAATGTGTTAATGTGTGAATACACATTATGACTCAAAAATAGTCAAAATTTCTCTGGTTAGTATTTCTATCTCGCCTTTTGCATTTCCATCATTAGTTTCAAAAATACTCTTACCATCTAGAATAGATTTGATATAGCTCTGCCGTTGAGAAATAGCTGTTTTGAAAGAAGGCAAGCCAGTATCTTTGAGGTTGTCTTTTAATACTTGCAACATAGTTGTTTGGTCAATTTTACGAGTAATCAGAAATCTAGCTTCTACTTTACGGCTGTATGCTTGAGCTTCGAGGACCGATGTAACACTACCGGCTGCGGAAAAATCAAGAGGGCTTGGCGAGACTGGAATTATAACTAGATCACTAACCATAACTGCTGCTGATGTAATGACAGAAAGTGAACCAGCTCCATCTACAATGACAAAATCATAATCACTTAGATCTTTACGGATGCTATAAACGTCTTTCTCACTGGCGGCGGTGAAAACATCATAATCACAGTTCCCTTCTTTAGACCAGTTAGATAGGCTCATTTGAGGATCTGTATCTACAACTGCTAATAAATAACCTGCTTTCTGCATAGCAGTAGCAACATTTATGACGGTGGTTGTTTTTCCAGAGCCGCCTTTCGGATTTAAAAAAGAAATTACTTTCACTGGAAAACCTCATATGTTTGTTTGTGTTTTTTTCATTATCTAAGGAAGCCAAAAAATAATCAATGTGTATTTGTGTTAATGTGTATTTAAGCAAAAACACATTAAATTATAAGAAAAACATACCTGACCTGTGAAATCAGTTAGTTACACACGCGATAATGTGTTTATGTGTTTATGTGTTTAGTCACATTAACACAATCAACAATGTTGATACATTTAAATTAGAGTGCTACTATTAAAACTCGGACGTTGAATTGTAGAGGTGATAAATGGCTCAGGTCACAGTAAAAAAATGGGGCAATAGCCCGTCTGTACGGCTTCCTGTTGCAATCATGCAAAAAGCGGCACTTAGCGTTGATGATACGGTTGAAATAGCGGTAGAAGAAGGTCGTATCATCATTACGCCAGTTAAAGCAGTAGAATACTCATTAGAAAATTTGTTAGCCGGTATCACGCCGGAGAATATTCATGAGAAAGTAGACTTCGGAGCTCGAACAGGTAAGGAATTAATTTAATGGTATCTCGATACGTTCCTGATTCTGGCGATTTGATTTGGATTGACTTTGATCCAGTTGAAGGACATGAGCAGGGCGGTCATCGTCCAGCAGTTGTCCTCAGCCCATTTGCATACAATAATAAAGTAGGGCTCTTATTATGCGTACCATGTACAACTAAGGGCAAAGGCTATCCATTTGAATGCGAACTCTCGAACGAAAGAGACAGCTACGCATTAGCGGATCAAGTTACATGTGTTGACTGGAGAGCTCGTAAGGTTACTAAAAAGGGCAAAGTGGAGGCATCAGAACTGGCAGAGATAAAAGCTAAAGCAAAGGCGTTAATAGGTTAGATATAATAATTATAAGGGTTATGGGATAGAATGGAAAATGAAACACTACACACAGCAACAGGTAATCAAACTCCTTTAGATAATGCTATATCATCATTAAGCTCTATTTTAGATGTTATTTTCACAGTAAATGATTATGTTTTGTTTTTTATAATTTTAATAATGATTTTCGCTAAATCGAAATCAAGACTATTCAAATTGGCATTTGGTTATTCTGGTATATCAGTTGTATTTTTACTCTCTAGCTATTTTATCAGGGATGATTTACTGTTTGATATTAATAATACACCGCGATTCGGATTATTAATGATCAATATAGGCATGATTACAACAGCATTATATTTAATATACTGGCTTATCTATCTATTCAACGAAAGTGGTATGATTGATAGCAAAAAGAGTGAACCATAGCTAACCGAAAAAGGGTGCTTGTATCACCAATCCTTCGTAATCTATAAAAGAGAAAATGTGGGGGTTTCCCCCCACAAGAGCAACATTACTTATCACAAGATAGCGTAGCTTGAACCACTGTGCCTCCGCTTGTGAAATTTAGTGAACATAAGCGATCACGCATTAACAATGAGAAGCACAGAACTGTGATGCACACAGCAATCAGCCCAATCAGGGCAAATTTGCTCATTTCTCTTGACTCCTTGAGTAAAAGGAGACAGAATCAAATTGCGAAGTTTGTAGACTGCCTCGAATTAAGGGTTATACCTGATTCGGGGCTTTCGTCTTTTTGGCTCGTATCAATGCTCGAACCAAAATGATTCAAGCACCCAAAACGATATTAGCAGATTATTATTAATTGCAATACTATTTATTATTAATAATATTTGTTTGTTTTTATGATATTTCTTTAAGTATTTTAATATAAATGGCTCATACTAACTTGAATTGAATAATATCAATTATATATTTAAATATTCTATGAAATCACCATATATTAGTGGTGGGTATAATTTTATTTACACCCACATGTTATTAATACCTTTCAATAAACCTTAATAGCTACCTTTGTAGCAAGTAGAGATGAATTGTAATTCTCCGTTATTAGATATTTTTGAGTGTAGCACATCAATGCTATATTTAATCATAAAATCTGAAATCTCTTTTGTACAAAAGCTATTCTTCCATTTAGATATTCTTGATATGTTTTGTTCAAAAGCAAACGCATCAACATCTGCATTTTTAAGAGAGAGTAACTTTTTATCTGTGGTATCAAAATTTAGCATATAAGTATTAACCGGACTAGACATCGTTTGTGTAACACCAATATATTTAACATCCCACGCATTAGTTTTATTGAATGAATTGGTTATGTACTCATCTAGCCAGATGTTTATCTTATCCATTTCATCCTTAGATGTTTCCTTCTTGTCAATAAAATCATTTCTACTAAATATATATGTTTTTAAGGTTTCTCCGTTAACAACATCTCTTATAGTTAGCACATTGTTTGCCGTAGAGAAAAATATCTGTGGTTCAGACAGATCAGCACCATACCAACGAGCATTGGGTAAGTTTTCGTCAAAGAAACTTAGTCTGTTTGTTGATGTCCACTTCCCCTAAAATAAGACAGCTATAATTAGATTTTCTGCCTAAAATTTGCAGAGGTCATGATGAAAAAAGCCCGTTTTACTGAAACTCAAATCGTTAATATTTTAAAACTCGCTGATTCAGGGATGAAAGTGGAAGATATTTGCCGCCAAAATGGGATCAGCAATGCCACTTACTATAACTGGAAATCAAAGTATGGTGGCATGGAAGCTAATGATGTTAAACGATTAAAAGAGCTTGAAGATGAAAACGCGAAACTGAAAAAGCTCTTTGCGGAAGTTAGCCTTGAAAACCATGCAATGAAGGAGCTTTTCGCAAAAAAGGGTTGGTAGTGGCTGAAAAGAAATCCTGCACTCAATCATTAAAAGAGGCGGGCTTATCAGTCATTAAAGCGTGTAAACTCACATCGCTACCTCGCGCTTCGTTTTATCGGAAGACTCAAAATTGGCGAGAGAAAGATAAAATCGTCATCGATGCCATACAATCCGTTTTAACGAAATCGCCACAATCAGGATTCTGGAAATGTTATTTCCGACTGAGATTTCAAGGCTATCCTTTTAATCATAAACGAGTTTATCGCGTTTATTGTCGATTAGGATTGAATCTGAAACGACGGGTTAAAAAAGTACTTCCGAAGCGTGAAAAAAGACCATTAGTGATTGAAAAAGTCCCAAATATTCAATGGGCATTGGATTTTATGCACGACAGTTTATATTGCGGCAAACGCTTTAGAACCCTCAACATTATTGATGAAGGAACGCGTGAATGCTTGGCGATTGAGATTGATACATCATTGCCTGCGGAACGCCTCATCAGGGTGCTTGAGCGTTTAAAAGCTGAAAGAGGGTTACCAAAGCAGATCCGAGTCGATAATGGGCCTGAACTTATTTCAGTTAACTTATTGAATTACTGTGAAGATAACCAAATATCGCTATGCCATATTCAACCGGGAAAACCGCAACAAAATGGGTTTATCGAACGTTTTAATGGCTCGTTTCGACGTGAATTTTTAAATGCGTATTTATTTGAATCGTTAAGCCAAGTGCGAGAATTAGCATGGTTTTGGCAGCAAGATTATAACCAAAATCGAACTCACGAAAGTTTAAATCACCTCCCACCGGAGGCCTATCGTCAACAGTTAGAAAACTCTAATTTGGTGTGTCTCAATTAAAGGGGAGTGGACAATGGATATTGGCAGTTGGGTATGATGAGATTGCACACACTGTCTATGAACTGTAGTAAAGATTTTCAAGACAGATACAATCGGATTAATCACAAACTGGGTGCAGATACGGCCTATATTGATCTTCTAAAGTTAGATGAAGACCAGTATACAACTCACTTACTAAATATTATTCAAAACGATAAGCGGCCAGCTTGGATTTGGTTCATTAATTGTGGAGCGCTGCTGAATACGTCGATAGCTGGATGGCTAAGATCTATTCTTACTACTGGCAACGTGGAGCATATTCGAGTTACTTTTCTTCTTGATAGCCAAGACCAATACAATCTTATATTCCAAGATTATTCAGCACCTCTTTACAAGTCCACTACTAAACTTATGACCAATTGACGCTATATATTTGGGTTGTTTACAACTTGTAATTACATAAAAAACATCGCTTACATTATCAAAAGAGGAAATATTCAAAACTTTAAATCTCTCAAAACCTTTGATACGTATTCATTATATGCTTTCTCTCCTCCATAAGAAGAGTGTAATTCATATTTTTCAATATTTTTCCTTACTAGAATCTCACCATCTCTAACACCTATATTCTCTTGATGTGAATAAACTTTATCAATCATCTCAGATAGTTTATCTTCACAAATATTTCTTGGTGGTATATGTACATCTAAAATAGAAACTGCTTTTTTGAAGTAAACTTGAGACTGCTCAGCCACTGGACACATTTCACCAAAGTTTATATTAATTTTACAGAGTGAGCAGTTAGATTTTCGATCTTTCCAAACTTTATATATTCTCTTATGAAGATTAGCTTTAGCTAAGGAGAATGACTGTAATTTTAATTGCTCTTTCAGAAACTCAATAATTGATTCATAATCAAATTCTAAATAGAAATCCAAGTACTCTTCCAATGAAAATTTTATTTCTTCAGATCGCTTATGTTTGATAGTAGCCTGACGCTCTTTATTCGTTAGATAACCATAATCCACCAATTCTGTATAACCATTATGATAGCAAGTGCTTTTTGACTTAAAGTGATTGATAAGTAATGGTTTAACGCATGGCGCAAACTTTATTTCGGATTTGCTCAGAGGCCAACTTGTATATGCATAAAAACCATCCAATGTTTTGCAAAGAAACCTATCGACGCAGTTTCCAGACAATATATATTGTACGACCTCAAATATTTCCTTCCTGCTTACTCTTGAGTCAATAGCATGAAGAATACTTTGATGGACTTTGCAAAAATCTTCATATAGCCACTCATATTTAAAGTATGAGAACCCAGATTCTTTTATTTGCACATCAATACACTTTCGGCAGAATTTAATTTGAATAGTATTCCCACAAGATTTCACATATTTTGTTGGAGAAAATTTCTTATCAAGATTATTCACATGACTGATTGGATTAGAAAAGATCGAAACTTGGTTCTTTTCCTGCCTAAACGTCCTCTCATATAGATCGAGTTTAAGATATCGGTCAAGGAACTTAAATTCATGCTTTGCTGATAAGGGTACACTTGGCTTATCCCCCCATCCTCCAGCCATTAGAATTGAGTGAAAACACCTATGGCCACTTCTCCGTAGAACTCTATAAATAAAACTATTTAACGATTCATCAGGCATAGGACCAAAACCATGATGAAAATCACTCATTCAAATACAACTCCGCCATTCCATCGAGCTTACTTTTCACTTCTTTCCAGTTCGGCATCACGCTGGTTAACAATCGCCAGAAGCGTTCACTATGGTTGTATTCCGCAATATGGCAGAGCTCATGCAATATTACGTAATCAATGCACTCTTTGGGTGCTTTGATCAGGTGAGGGTTGAGCATCAACGTACCTTTGGCTGAGCAGCTTCCCCATTGTTTTTGCATCGGCATAATGCGAAATGATGGGATGCCCTCTACCCACGTTGCTTGTGGCAGAAGCTCAGCTAAACGTTCATGGAATATGCGCTCTGCACGAACGCCATACCAACCAGATAGCAGCGCTTTAACTAGCTTTGGCTTATCTTCGTTAAAGCGGTTGAGTGTGACTAACAACTTGCCTCGTTCCATCTTCACGTTGGAAATGGCATCTCTGTCTTCTACCACCTTTAACACATAGCGACGGCCTAGATAGAACTGCATCTCACCACTCACATAGTGTTTGGTTTGCACATATTCTAAGTGAGATCGAAACTCGACCAGTGCATTCCAAATCCATTGAGCGCGTTGCATGACCGCCTCATGGATTGCTGATTTTTCAGCATCTTGAGGCGCAGTAACAGCCACTCGGCAATCTGGATGCACTCGAATGGTGATTTTCTTTTTCTTAGCTTCACCGTTTTTATCTAAAGCAAATACCTTGCGGATCACTTCATAGGTAACAGCTTCATCACCATAGATGAAGCTGTATTCCTCGACATTGCCTTCATTATGGTTAACAGAAGTCATACTTAGTGACCTGATAAGCCAAGGCGAGTGATTTGAATAACATCCGTAATAATGGCTTGCGCTTTGTCGATACCAACATCATTAAACAGCAGTGGCAGCAGTCCTAAACGAATTTGGTTTTCAATCTCCGATGGGTTAATTGAAAACTCAGCAACGGCTTTACGCACAATACCATCAATGTCTAACGCATACTGAAAGCATTGCTCTTCACTCAGAGGCAACGTCTCTCCCAACACTTTTAAGAACAGTCCATAGTAAGCTTGAACATGGCGTTTTATTTTAGGGTCAAGCTCTGCAAAGCGATCCGTTGGTAAACCTGCCACATCACGGTCTTTAACCTGCTGCTCAAAGTCCGCGAATAGAAGATACTGTTTAACTGGGCTATCAAACATCTCCTTGGTTTTCTCGATAGCTTGCTTTAACAAGTTTGAGAAATACTCTTGGGCATACGGATCATCTGCCAAATCTTGCTCAATCATCTTGGTTACACGACCTGTGATGACATCCTTTTTGTTTTTAGCCTCATCATCGGTCATTTGCTCTGGTTTGGCATCTTTACCCATGTTACCAACCAGATAAGCGCCTTCGGGTTCTTCAATCGAGACCCCCGCAATGTGCTTGTCTAACATGGCGCGAATATTTTCCGAATACTCGTCGTAGTCCACGGTTTCTTCTGCATCTGCGCGTACTTGTTGGCGCAGTTGACTCATGGATTTCAGCGTACTCTTATATAGTTCTCGCTTATTGTCGAAGCTCTTATCTTCAAAGTACGTCGCCGATTGCAGGGCAACCTTTAGGCAGTTAGCAAACGTGGTCAGCGCACCATAAAAATCATTACGCAGCTTTAAGTTGGTATCGGTTAATTGACCATCAATGGTATCAATTTTTGGTGCCAAAGCCTGACGAAGTGCTTGTCCGTCTTGCTTGTTCTTCACATCAGAAAAAATGGCCCAAAGGTCATCATACAAACCTGGCAACTTCTTGTACTCGGTATCCATGCGGTTATACAAGCCTTTGAGATCGTCGATATCAAAGCCGCCTTGGGTACGTTCAGCCAAGTCTTGGTACTTCTCAATGGTGATGTCCAGCTCTTTGAGGATGCCACGATAATCAATCAAATAACCGAACTGCTTTTTGCTGTGCAGGCGGTTAACCCGTGCAATAGCTTGAATCAGGTTGTGCTGCTTTAACGGCTTGTCGATATAGAGCACGGTGTTTTTAGGCTCATCAAAGCCCGTTAACAGCTTATCGACCACGATCATAATGTCGGGGCCTTCATCTTTTTCAAACTCTTGAATGATGTGTTTAGTGTAAGCTTTCTCGTCTGCCCAACCTTTTTGTGCGACGTTCTCTTTCCACCAGTTTTGCACCAGATCGGTACTTTCATTATCGACGTTATCGTGTCCCTCGCGGGTATCGGGTGGCGACATCGCAACCACTGAAGTGACTTTGCCGATTTGATCGAGTAGCTTCTTATAACGGATTGCAGAGGCTTTAGAATCACACGCCAGTTGACCTTTCAAACCTTGCTGCTTGAAGTTTTGGAAGTGATCCGAAATATCGTGCGCAATTAACTCTAAACGCCCTTCGGTTTGGTAAATCTGACCTTTTTGAGCGAATTTGCGTTTTAAGTCTGCGCGTTGCTTTTCTGATAGGATATCGGTAATGCGGTCAAACCATGCATCAATGGCTTTGTCGTTGGTGCTCAGATCGGGAATACGTTCTTCATAAAGCAAAGGGGTAACGGTGCCATCTTCGACGGCTTGCTGCATGGTGTAAGAGTGAATGATTTTACCGAACTTGTTCTCGGTTTTATCGTCTTGCAGCAGTGGTGTACCTGTGAAACCGATGTAAGCGGCTTTCGGCAAGGCTTGCTGCATTCGAATGTTGTTCTCACCGTTTTGGCTACGGTGCCCCTCGTCCACTAATACGATAATGTCTGGGCTATCGTTGTAGCATTCCGGTAGGTTAATCGCTGTACCAAACTTGTTGATGATCGAGAAGATGATACGCTCATTGCCTTTACCGATTTGCTCTGCAAGGCGTTTACCTGTGGTTGCCATTGCCTCTTTTTTGTCTTTATCTGACAGTGCGCCACCAGAAGCAAAGGTACGAGCAAGCTGATCTTCTAGATCCACACGGTCGGTCACAACCACAACGCGGCATTTCGCTAACGCTTTAAGCCAAATCAGGGCTTTTGACAAAAACACCATCGTGAAAGACTTACCCGAACCTGTGGTATGCCAGATCACACCGCCGTTACGTGCGCCTTTGTCATCAAAAGAGGTGATGCGTTCCACTAAAGCTTTAATGCCAAATACTTGCTGATAACGCGCAACGATCTTGCCTGCTTTTTTATCAAACAGAGTAAATAGACGGGTTAACTCTAGTAGGCGGTCATGGCGCAACAAGGATACCAATAAGCGGTCTTGGTCTGTCACCACCAAATCACCGCCTGCAATCAGTGATAGATATTCGTCTTTGATTGCTGGCGTGCGATGGCTGAAAATCGCATTCAGTTGCGCGTCATTCAGTGGCGTGTTCTTAAGGCGTTCAAAGGTGCTTTCGGTGATTTCTTCTTCTTTCCATTTCGCCCAGAACTTCTCAGGTGTGCCGCACGTACCGTATAAGCCATCATGACCATTGATGGACAACAACAGTTGGCTGTAAGCAAACAGATGAGGGATTTCATCTACTTTTTGGTTGCGGATGTTTTGCGAAATACCTTCGGTGATGGTGGGTTTGCCATTGATGCTGCTATCAGGACGTTTGGCCTCTATCACCACCCACGGCAAGCCATTAACGAAACAGACCACATCAGGAATGCGTTTACCTGTACCACGGGCGTTATCAACTTCCATCTCTTCGGTGAAATGAAATTGGTTGTTTTCAGGCGTGTCCCAATCGATGATTTGAATGGTTGGGTTGGCTTTTTTACCCTCGACAAATTCCGTTACGCTAATGCCATAAGTTAACGCGTTATAGAGCTTTTCATTGGCCGCTTTTAGCCCTTCATTCATAGCAGGGTTAGCCAGTTCTTGTACGATTTTATCAATTGCAGCTTTCGATAAATGGCGCTCTTTACCCATGAATGAATAAGTTTTAAAGCTCAATACTTTGCGTAACACCTGCGGCAAAATTACGGTGGTTTTGTTGCCACGCATCGCCATGCATTCACTCGGCGGAATAAACTGATAACCAAGGTTGGTGAGCAAAGTTAACGCTGGGATTTTTGCACTTTGCTCTTCTTTGAAATTCGGTGCGTGATGCTTAGGTTCACTAGAAGATAATGGTTCCATACTTAGCCTATGACATTGTTCTTATTGTTAATCAGGGCTTGCTAAACAAGCCCTGTATCGGTCGTCAAAAGATGCGTTAGTTAAGCGGCTTCGGTTTCAGCAACTTTGACTCTTCTTTTTCCTGTCAACAACTGCTGCATCAACGCCTTTTTCTCTTGCTTGAAGTGTGCAAGCTTGGCTTCTAATAACTCGACTTCTTTGTCGGCAGAAGTGAGAACTGAGGCGATTTTTTGTTGTTCAGAATAACTACCCAACTTAACTTTAAAGTTTTGCAGCATTCCTACTTTGATATATGGCATTGCTCCATGTTGCTTTTCTCGGTCTACATCTCTCTTCAAGTAAAAGTTTATCCAATGGTGTAAATAAGCTACGAATACAGCTCTAAACTCACTAAGAATGTAAGTTCGTTGATAAGCTTCAAATTTGCCCTTGTAATAGTGAGTTGTACCTATGACGCCATTGCCAGCTATTAATAGTGCTTCAAAATCATAGGAATAAGAAGAACTCAAAATTGGTCGTTTTGCACAAGTGAAAAAAGGATATTTGCCGCTTGAAGAGCCATGATTTGCATCTTTCTTACCTGTTCCAATTTTGCACAATTCTGTTAACTTAACCTCTTCCCACTCCCCCTCAAACGCTTTACCCGTTTCAGGATCAATCAAACGCTTCTTACCCGTCAACAGGTGCTGCATTAAGGCTTTTTTCTGCTGCTTGCTGACATCAATCAGCTTTTCTGTGGTTGCAATCCCGCGATCCCATGTAGAAAGGATTTGGGCAATTTTGCGTTGTTCTAGGAGTGGTGGGAGCAGAACTGGAGCCTTCTCGACAACAGACTTAGTAATCTTCACCATGGAGCTACTGCTCCCAGCGGCACAGTTTTGGAAATATTGTCTTGTACGTGATGATTGAAGATAAATTTCTAAAAATACAGGTTCAATAAAAACCTCATTGGCACGAAACTTCATCATAAGGTCAGGATAAGAACAATTCGCTACCTCTCCTCGGAACATGCAAGAACGACCAACTTTATCTGGTGTATTTGAGCGACTTATTAAGAAATCACCGTGGCTAAGTTGGGACTTCAGTACCTGCTCTGTTGCTTCTACATTTTTGATATTTCTTGCATCAAGTTTATTGTCGGTTAACGCACCAAGACCAAGAACAACATATCCTGTTTCTTGTTCTACAGCATTTGGGGAATACCCGTTTTTTATTGTTGTAGAAAGCAAACTTTTAAGGTTAACTTTTTGCCACCCATTAGGCACCATAACCCAACTCCTCTAGGTAGCCTGCCATTTCTGCTTCTAGGTCAGCAAGTTCAGTTTGTAGCGCCAAACGCTCATTACGTACTGCCATCAAATCGATTTCCGCTTCTTCTTCAAACGTATCCACGTAGCGAGGAATGTTCAGGTTGTAGTCGTTCTCGCGGATCTCATCGAGGGTTGCCACATACGCGTACTTATCCACGTTGTCGCCGCTACGGTAAGTCTTCACGATCTTGTCGATGTTCTCTTGTGTCAGTACGTTCTGGTTTTTGCCTGACTTAAATTCACGCGAAGCATCGATGAACATCACATCATTGGTGTCTTTCTTCTTCTTGAAGATCAAGATCGCAGCAGGAATACCCGTACCAAAGAACAGTTTTTCAGGTAAACCGATCACTGCATCTAGCAAGTTTTCTTCAATCAATTGTTGGCGGATTTTGCCCTCACTTGATGCACGGAATAGCACACCATGTGGCACAACTACACCCATACGACCAGTCTCTGGCTTTAGGGTTTCGATCATGTGCGAGATGAAAGCGTAGTCGCCTTTGGTTTTTGGTGGCACACCACGGCGGAAACGACCAAAGTGATCGCTTTCTGCGTCTTCATGTCCCCATTTATCTAACGAGAACGGTGGGTTTGCGGTTACTACGTCAAAGTGTAGTAAGCCACCGTTGCTATCTTGCAGTTTAGGGTTACGAATGGTATCGCCCCATTCAATACGGTGGTTGTCTTCACCATGCAGGAACATGTTCATTTTTGCCAATGACCATGTAGAGCCAATGGCTTCTTGACCAAACAGGGCGTATTGCTTAGAACCGCCAAAATTCTTTTGAACTTGCTTACCACACTTCATCAATAGTGAACCTGAACCACAAGCAGGGTCACAAATGCTGTCGCCTTGTTGTGGCTCTAAGATGATAGAAAGCAGATCCGACACCTCTGGCGGGGTATAGAATTCACCTGCCGATTTTCCGCTGCCTGCGGCAAAATGTTTGATCAGGTATTCGTAGGCGTTACCAATCACATCCAGCGAACCAACACGGCTAGGGCGCAGGTTTAGGGTTGGCTTACCAAAGTCTTCCAATAGGTGGCGTAGAATGTCGTTCTTTTGCTTCTCATCACCCAGTTTATCGGTGTTGAAGCTGATGTCTTGGAACACGCCTTTTAACTTGGTGCCGTTGGCTTCTTCAATCGCGTGCAGCGCTTGGTCAATGCGAGTACCGTTACCTGCGGTATTACGTGCTTCATACAAATCCCAGAATGTTGAACCTGCGGGAATTTTGAATGATTGGCTGGCAAGCATGGCTTCAACCATATCTTTGTTGTCACCGAACTGAGTGGTGAGTTCTTCTACTTTGTCTTGGCGTACATCTGAGATGTATTTTAAGAACAGCATGGTCAAGATGAAGTCTTTGTAGATGGATGGATCTACGGTGCCACGGAAGGTATCGCACGCCGACCAGACGGCTTTGTTGATTTCATCTTGGTTGATTGGGGTATTTGGCATTGTTTATCTCTTATTTTATTTTTCCGGTTAAAACTTGATTCGCGATAGCCTGCATTTCTGCACGCCTTAGCTCGATTAATTGCTGATATATCTGCTCTTCTCTGGTCGCGCTTTGGCTAAGCGCAAGCACTCTGCGTTGCGTCTCAGGCGGGGGAATCATCACAGGTGTTTGCTCTAGAACAGTTCGTCGAATACTCACTTGTGCTGAACCTTCCGCAGACTGCTGAAAATGACGCTGTGCAGGCAACTGATTGAGTTGCCAAGCCAGAAACTCTGGCAGTAGTTTCACGTTCTGAGCGAGACGGATCTGAAAATAGTGTGGCGAACAAACGGCTGGTAGCTCAAGCTGGTCTAGCATTTCTCCAGATATCGCTGATGCAAGATTCTTGATACCTCGGGCAGCAAAAATTACGTCACCCGCTTTCAACCATTCCGGCTCTTTTCGTCCAGAGACGTTGGTCTGAACCAACTTTTCCCAGGCAATTTGGCCGTCATCAGCGAGATCACGTGTCTGGATAACATAGCCATTTCCGTTATCAACTTCCTGGATCGCTCCCCTAAAAGGATGACCCGCTCTGATTGTGGCGATTTCTTCTAACTTAACCATCATGGCAAATTGCATCACAGTGAATGATGCAACAAATAATGATTGACACCTTTCGAAAAGTCAACGTAATCTAGAAAAAAGAACGCATCATTATATTTGATGCATTAAAAATATGGAGGGAATATGCCAACAACTGTAAATTCTGCGTTTAACCAGTTTATGGCCGACAGCGTCAATCTTGATAGTAAGAAAACGATCACTGCGCGGTCTAGTCGAGATTATTTGAAAAGACAAGTAAAAGGATTAACTGATTTCTTTCCGCTATACAGCGACAAAGACGTCAATTTTGGTTCTTTTGCGAGAAGAACCAAAATTCGTCCCTTGGATGATATTGATATGATTTTCACTCTGTCAGCGAATGGATGTACTTGGGAAGAGAGCTTGGACGGCACTGTGTATATCAATACGCCGACTGAATCCCCTGAGTATAAGAACTTTCGCCATGACAGTTCATATCGACTCAATTCGCGTAAGATCATCAATCACTTTGTTAGCAAATTGGCTGATCTGAGCCAGTACGACAAGGCAGAGACACATCGCAACCAGAATGCAGCGACTCTCAAGCTCTCTAGCTATGACTGGAACTTTGATATTGTTCCGGCGTTTTTCACTTCCGAGGATGCCCAAGGAAAGACCTTCTATATCATTCCTGATGGGGCGGGAAACTGGATAAAAACAGACCCTAGACTAGATCGCCAACGCGTCTCCGACATCAATCAGCAATGTGGTGGCCATGTCCTTAACGCGATCCGAGCAATAAAGTATTGGCAACGCAGAGCTACGATGCCGTCAATGTCATCTTATCTTCTAGAGAATTTAGTGCTTAATTACTTTGAGGAAAAAGGTGAAGCAAGCCCGTTCGTCGATCTCAATGTCATTAACATTCTTCAGTACATAAAAAGCAACATTTGGTGGGACGTCAATGACCCTAAAGAAATCCAGGGAAACCTGAATACACTCTCTTGGGACGAAAAGACGAAAATTTCGCAAAAAGCGGAATCAGATTTCAATACAGCACTAGCAGCTCGAGAGTTTGAGGTCACAGGCGATCACAAAAAAGCAATTGGAGAGTGGCGTAAGGTATTTGGTAATGACTTCCCACAATATGGATAACCCTATGAGTTGTGTTGTAGCAAATCAAAAAACAATCCCTGCTGTTGAGGCAGGATTGGCATTCCGATACGCCTACGATCGTGCAAAGTTCTGGAAGGCTTGTATTTGGGCTTTAGCACTGCTACTGGCAGTTGTTCAGACTGGCGTTTCTATCTATGTTTTTTCTGGTCACAAAACACCATTTGACCCCTCATATTTGACGGCTGCGCCTCTACTGGCATTCGTTCTGATAAGCACCTTTGGCAAGTACATTGTCTCAAAATGGCAATCTCTTGGATGCACTATCCAACGTTTGCATGATCATCTAACCATGGAGGTAGGTACAAAGCCATCACTCTTAGAGCTTCCGAAAAGTCGAGTTGCTGAATTAAGTACGAATCGAGAGAGACAAGCCCCTCAAGATCGAGGGCAACTGGAGACTTGGTGGTCATCAAACTTGAGCAGTGTGCCATATCCTGTGGCTAAGTTAGTAGCGACCTACTCAACCTTTGCTTGGGAAAGTGAGCTTCGAAAACGCTACCAGTATTTGCTATGGGTTTGTTTATTCACTTGTGTCCTAGCTCCTTTTAGCGTTTCGATCTTTCTAGAACAAACCATACCGGAGTCCGTTGTCTTTGTAATTGGGCCTTTCACACCCATCATTGCGGTTGTTATCGACGAATTGCTTATGAACAAACAGAGTATGAAAATTGCCGAGCAGTTAACAAATGACAGTCATAACACATGGTTAAACCTTCTATCTGACAAGCTAAACTTCACAGAGGTGGAGCTATTCACCGAGCAGCACATGAGGTACTGGCAAAATTTCAGACAGTCAGCAACGCCAATCTTTGAATGGCTTTACAAGGCATCCAGAGAGCGCATGGAAGGGAATATGCTGGTCGATACGGATGCGCTTATAGCCGAATTCAAAAAGCAGTAGTCTATACCAACCTACTGGGCCCACAAGGTCTGGTAGGTCTGGGAAGCGAATTCTCTAACCATTCCCTGTCATTTGCATAAAGCCAGAAAAACGCCGCATTACAGTCAGCCTTAATATCACTACGTAGAGCATCAGGATATCTTTGCCTGTATCGTTGAATCTGAACTCGACAGCAACGCCTTTTCGACTCCCAATGACATTGTTTTCGCCATTCAACTAACCCAGAAACACTGGCGATCACTTGTTCAATTGAACCAATTCCGATCCGGCAAACTTGAGAGATTTTCCGTCGGTGCACACCTAATCGAGCGAGCCTGATGATTCTCTGTTTGAGCTTCTCATTTAACTGTTTTGGTCTCAAATTTAGTTTGATTCCATGCATTGTTGCCAAACGCTTTAAATAGCATCGGCTTTTACCTGTCTTTCTGTAAACCGCAGCAAGAGAGTCACCTTCTCTGAGTAGACTCAAGCAACGCTGCTCAACCGCTCCCTTCGTTGAACCTTTTGGTTGATGTAGGCTAACCTCTTCAATCGGTGCAGTGTGTTGAAACATCTTATTCGCAGAGTTAAACAACCATGCTCCGAGTAAGAGATGCCTAAACGGGTGGCAGTTTTTTCCTGCTGCTAGCAATTCTGAAATGTAGTGATAATCAGTTTGGTGACGAGGAAACAGAGACCCCTTCATGGGGTACATAGCCAAATCAGATGAAAACACCTTCATTAGTTCCTTCCTTCGAACGCTCCCATTGGGAGTGATAAACCCAAGCTCATTGAGTCGTGAGCGGTATCTCTCCTCCAAATCAAAGCCAGGTTTCGTTCTCTCTAGTTGGGCTAGAAGGCCGAAACCGAATATCGCAACCTCGATCTCCATCGCAGACGCTGCTTGAGCATCACAATGCACCACTGTCGGCAACCCTTCATTTAACCGCTGCCTTGCTTTTAACTCAGTAGACATAAGTCGTATTTGGTGCAACCAACATGCTGTTACACCGGGAACTTGATGTGCTCGATGCCAATAGGCAACACCTCGTTCATGGATGTCTAGCTCAACGCAACGTGGGCACCATTTTAAGTGTAAAGATCCGCCACAGCCAAAAGAAGGTAACTGACTATGGCGAAGGGCTTTGGCGCCATCTCCTCGGAGCAAGTTCTCTTTGAGTGCGTTCGCATGTTTAGGTAAGTAAAAGAAGAACAGAGGTGCAAGGGTTTGTCTGACCAACAGGTTATCCGCATTTTCACCGGACATTTCAGCGATTCGCGATATGCCTGCTGTCAGGAAAGGATGCAGAGACAAACGACTGGAGCCGAATACCCGTGAACTAAACGAACACGCCGGCTCGCCTGTCAATATGATGTGGCGCATCAAGCGCCCTAGAAGGAGCTCATCTGGAAAAGCCGGTGGCAGTTCCATATTCCACGAAACTTACTTGAATATCTCCAGAGGGTCATCACATAGAACGCCTGCTTTTTTCAGTATTTCAAGCGGGTTCTTCGCATCCGATGCTCTCTGGAAAAGGTCAAAGTCTTTAATCTCCTCATAAAGGTTATCCAGATTCTTTAGCTCAATTACTCGCTCAGAAAATTCAGGGTGATGTGCTTTGGTTAAATCGCCTGGAATGGTGACTAGTTTTCCTTTTGAGGTTGTCAACTGAGGCTTAGGTTTACCTGCACTTTCGTTAGCTGACGTTACAGGAGCCTTTGGTTCTGAAGACTCACTGCGCCGTTTGAGCACCGAAATTTTGCTGTCTCGTTTGATTTTATCTACTGCTGGTTTCGATAAGCGGATAACAATACTTGCGCCATATCTCAAAGCACTTGGAGTCAACACCTCATCATCACTGCCTATTAGCGCCCGTTGCGTCGCCTGATATATCCTTACCGCTAAATCCATATTGCCGACTGACAAATCAAACAATGTATCGCTTAGCTCATCAGTCAAAGGTGTGGGAACATTTGTCCATTGCAACTGCCAAAGCTCCTCGATAAACAGCTCCCATTCTTCATCATTTTTCATCAACTCGACATCAAAGTATCCACTGCTTTCTGCACGACGCGCTGCTTTGAGTGTTTTGCTTAGCAGGTTGTTGAACGGAGGGTTGGCACAGAACAGAAGGGGAATACCGAGGTTATTGACGAGATTGTGCAAAAAACCAATTAATCTATCTGCGCCTCCCGCTTTTGCTAGATTGAGGTTTTGCATCTCATCAATGACGAGAATACCCAAAAAGCTCGATTTCATCTTTGCTTCAATTTGACTGATCAAAGCTGCGATGGTGCTTGCTGGTTTCGTCTGTGGTATGCCCAGTTTTCGGTCAAGTTCTTCAAGTATCCGATAGCAAAGTCCCTTTACACTTGAGTCATCAGGACAGTCGACCTTTATCCATACAACTTGACGCAGGGGAAGCAGTTTGTTTTCGTAATATGAATGCTCCACTGTATCTGGAAAGCACCCCAGAACTTGCTCCAGCATACAGGTTTTTCCCACTCCACTTTCTCCAATCACGGTAATGCCAGAGCCTTTTGGCTTAAAGTATCCCGTGACAGGTTCTATGTCTGGACGTTCCTCTCCCGAATAATGTAGAAAGTTCATCGTGGTTGGCGACAAAGGATTCTTCGCTGAATAACCTTCCTTTATCGCCATTTCAACAGCCCGAAAAACCTCTAAGTAAACAGGCAATGGCTGTCTTAATTCTCTGAGGCGAGATACATATTCAACCCTTTCTAACGGATCCAACTGTGTCTCTTCATAGTGACAAGAGGGGTAGTAGCTCAGTTTTTCTGCCAACTCGCTATCACATAATTTAGGAGGAAGAGCCTCGATTAGAGGGTTACCACAATGCTCAGGCAGAATTGCTCTTTGATAAACGGCAGTTGCTCTATTCATTTAGACTCACCTTTCTTGCGCTTTAACAGAGAGACGACATTCTTTCTTTTTTCGTCATTGCGTTTGTCAAACTCAGGCATATCGGGGGCATGACCCATATCATCCGCCGGTTTTGCCGTTACTCGTGCCTCAAGGACAGACTGCCTGCGGCGCTCTTTCATGCCCTTTATCTTTTCAGCTTTTGATTCTAAAGGGGGCGCTTTAGCTGATTCATTTTGAGCATTTTGAGTGATTTCTTTTCGGCGTTGATGGCGCTCAACAGACTTGGCGGTAGGCTTGGCACGATGCTTTTCCAGTTTTTAAAAATAAAATATCTGCGTGATGACGCTCATCAAATGATTTTGATGCTTTACGGAGCCAACATTGGGAGAAACCCTCATCTGGCTTAAATCGAACGAAGATAAAGGAAGAGTTGTCCTGATCTATTCTTGCTTCTAAACGCCAACTACTGCCACTGCGAGCAATGACTTTCCAGTCTTCAAAATCGGGGCGATCAGACTCATAGTACATATCGTCATTTAACCTCACCCCTTTGCTTGTCATCGAAACCCAATCTGCAGGTAGGAGGCGCGCTCTAATGGTTGCCTCGTCCAGTGTACTCAAGGCATGTTGATGCTTTTGAAGATGGATATTCCAATAATTAATAGGAGTGGGTGCTAACTCTTTCTCGATGAGTAGACTGCATTGACCCGCTAAGCTCTCAAAAACTTGACTGTTGTGTTCAAGAACCGCATCAATCAACAACGCATTAACCTCATCAAGAGTTAATACCGCTTCCATTCTTGGATCTTTATCACCGCGAATATAGTGACGGCCTCGGGTTGTCCCCATCAAATCATGGATAAGCTTTTCGTTTAATATGTTAAAACGATGCTCCACTATGCCTTTGAGTTCAGCTCGATAAGGTGGAGCTATGCTCAGGTGTCCAATCAAAGGAACTGCAAGATTTTCTGCATCCTGACAAATAAATTCACCACGATCGCATAGAAGTCTCTGAGGTATGTGATGACATGGCCATTCGCTGTCCTTAATCTCAATACCATATCGAGCACAGTATTCCTTTTTAGATGTGAACGCGTTGACCAACGCCTGACGGCCAGCTCGCCAAGATGCATACTCGAGAGACACATGAATGCCGACAATCATTCGGCTTTCTTTATCAACTACACAGTAAACAGTTGGCCTACCAAGCACATGATTACGACGGAACTCAGAAACCACATGTACATCCAAAACAGTCGCATCTAGTTCAAAACAGCTGCCAGGAACAGCCGTATGATCAGTAGCTGCACCGCGAAGACCACGGCGATTACGATCAAAATCACCAGGTGATGTTTGCTTCCGAATCAACTCCTGCTGAGGAATAAGCCTTTTAATCCAATATAAAAATGCTCGATATTGAGGAACGAGCGCTACCCTACCTTCCAAATCAGCGGCAATTAGTTCCTTTGCATAGAACTCCGTTAACATCTGGTCATAAACCTTCCGGAATGTCACTTTCTTACCCTTCATTCCGAACCGCTTCATAGCCTTTAGGAATATGGTTTTATCTTTCTCGCTAGTGTTAACACTTGGCGGGGCGGCAAGGCTTGGTGTAGATAGTCTTATTGGTGCTCCGCGCTTTACTTTACCCGCGACTCGCGTTTTTCCAGCTCCTCCAGAGTTAGTATAAGCCGGTAGAAGCGCATTGTATTCCTGACCATATTTCCAGTAGAGGTTGAGAGAACGGTATAACGCCTGAACATAAACACCCTGTTTTTTGGCATGTTCAGCTACTATTCTTGAACGTGAGTCCGTAACAAGCTTCAAAAGAAACCAAGGATCCAATATCAAGCCTTTGATTTGCTCTAGGCGGTTATCACGTTTTTGCAGATGATCAGACGGTACGTTTCTATCATCAGACAATTGGTAATGCGGCTTCGGGTATTTTTCAGGGCTGATCGCCCCTTCTTCAGCCTGTCTTAGAAAAAATGGCAAATCGACAGCAGCTGGTCTTTGTAGTTTTGAGCCTTCCACAATTTGAAAGAGGACCACCGTGGCATAATCAGGATAGCAAGCCAATACTCGGTAAAGGCCATCATCAAAACCATCTATACCTGCTAATCTCCAAACGCTATTGATCTCAACCTGCATAGTTCTGCTCCGAATCACCCATATCTACCCGTGTGACTTTGATTAAGCCTGTTTCCTCAATCGAATTGTTAAGGTCAACGGTTACTAGTTTTGTGGCTAAAAGGCTCTTCAACAACATCAATGATTCGTCTGAATCGATATCTAGCGCCTCAATAAACCCCTCACAAACGTCCTCTACTAAATATGTGCCTGTACCAACTAACGACTTTGCTTTATGCATCAGTGCTCTTGGATGTATACACCCTTGCCGAATAGGAGAGGTGAACCACTGGATGTTTTTTGACTGAATCTGATTATCTTCAGACATGACATAAACATGAAAGGGGATACCGAGCAATTGCCACCAGACTCTCTCGATATCGAGCTTTTGAGCCGTTCTCTTGTTGACGAGATTAGCAGTTGGTTTAACGCTTACAGCCTCATACCATTGTTTAGCACCATCCGATCGGGTCAATAAGAAGTCTGTTGTCACCACGTTCCACTCATTTTGCTTTGAGTAAGGGATGACAGGATGGTCGACACCCAGTGCCTGAGCAATTTTGGTAGATAGATCTAAAGGAATTAGAGGGAACTGTTCTCGGATATCAATGATGGTGTCGCAAAATTCAGCGAGATAAAAAAACGAAGATTCATGTTCAGAAAGGGTGTGATGAATACGCCCAGTTTTTATGCCTTGAATCTTGGCACTGTGACCATATGAACTTACATCTTGGGCGCGAAGCCATGGCTTGTAGGCCTCTCGCACTCCCAATCCATACCTCTGTTTCAATGCTCGCTGGAAATCTGATAGCGAATCTAGTTTTCTGCGCCCAGCCAAAATGACCTCGATCCATCACATGTTTTAAAGGTCATTATAGCTTAGTGTCAAACTTTATTATTCCAAAATCGCCTTTATGTACAAACTCTCCGGCTTGTGTACAAACTTTATTGTTCCTAAACATTTAACTTTTGGATGATAAATCCTTGTGTTACTCTTTACTCGGTTAAATATACGTTTAATGTAGTAACTTTTTTTATTTTATGATTTATGGTTAATGATGCTATTTGATGCACCAGAATTCACCACAATTTTCACACCAATTTTCAGCACCAAGGAGGCACTGATGGGAGAGTTAATTTTACGTGACAACGTAACAGATATTGTTGATGTAAATAACATGACGAAAAACACCAACAATCCAGCAACCAGCTACTTGCTACGGCTCCGTTCCAAACAAAGCCAAAAGACAATGCGATCCTGCCTAGTGTCAGTGGTGAAATTGTTTCGTGCTATGGACCCGTTTACTTTCGATTGGTCCATCATAGATCGAGATGCCGTTCAATTGGTACTTCAGAAATTAATACTGGAGAAAAAGACCCCAAATAGTATCAACTTGATATTGAGTGCCATTAAAGGGGTGGCTGAAGAAGCCAGAGCATCACGAGTCATAGATAGTGATACATATCAGGATATTAGAAGCATACGCCGGATTCGAGGGAACCGTATTGGTCGAGGGCGTTCACTGAGTAGTAGTGAAATAACGCATATTTATCAGCATCTTGATAGCATAAATACCGCAGTCTCGGTACGTGATGCGGCGATTGTATCATTAATGCTTGGCTGTGGTTTGCGCCGTGCTGAAGTCACTTTGTTGAATATGGAAGATATCAATTTTGATAATTACTCCATTAAAATCATGGGTAAAGGAAACAAAGAAAGAACTAACTTCATGCCAAGTGACACGCTCCGTCGTATTCGCTTATGGATAGAAACTGTAAGAGGGGATCATACCGGTGCAGTTTTTACCCGCATACGTAAAAATGATGATGTGACTTGCGATAGAATAACAACCGATGGTTTACGGTATATTATTGATAAATTGGTGAAAGATTCAGCCTCAGATTCATTTACACCGCATGATTGCCGACGAACCTATGCCACTAAGTTGTTAGAACTAGGTGAGGACCTACTTACTGTCAGAGAAGCTATGGGGCACAGTAGTGTCGCTACTACACAGCGATATGATAAACGAGGTGTAACACGCTTAGAGGCTGCTGCACGTAATCTGCAATATTATTAGAGATATAACACAAATGAGATCACAATCGCATTTTGTAGAAACTGAAGCTATAAAGATAGTCCACAATCAGATACCCAGTAACAATTGGGTGTTACGTTCCATTGGTGAAAGAGATTACGGCTCAGATTTCATGATTGAGCTTTTTGATAATAAAGAATCAACTGGTGATTGTTTTTTGTACAATCTAAAGGAACTGTCAGTTCATTTGATAAAACTGTAAAACTAAGTTTTCCTGTTAAAACAATAAAATACGCATTATTATTTAACGTTCCTTTTTTTATATTTTACACATCCATACCATCAAATGAAACTAAATACATATGGTTACAAAAGTATGTGGAAATACACCTTAATAATAAAAATCAAAATTGGCAGCAACAAGAATCAGTGACAATCACATTCCCTGAAGAAAATGATCTATCCTCGAATATTGAAAAAGTAAATGAACTATTAACGAATCACCGCGAAACGTCACAAAGTTTAGCATTTCTAAAAGTATATGAAGAACTAGTGTTTCACGCTAGAAATGTTTTATCTGGTGAATTTGGAGTGGGTCATACTTGTGTTATTTACTGTTATAAATTAGTAAAATTAAATTGGTTAATTAATTATCTAGCATCTAATACTTGTGTGAATATCGAAAGAATTAGTATTTTCAATATGAAAGATGCATTTGAAGAAATTGCAAGTACAAATATTATTGACAATGAAAACAGGAACGTAATTACTGAACAATTAAAATTATTGAGCGAATTGAAACAAATTATTATATCAACAGAATCTAGAGAAGAACTAGGCTGTGAAAATTACGGTTTATTCCCATTTTAATTACATCAAGTGAAATAAACATGCGAAATCTAACGGTATGGACATTATCTGAAATAACAAAACTATTCGGAACCATTAATGAGCCGTTTTTCATCGAAAAGATATGCAGATTTATCGGACGTAGTGTAAATGATGTCCTCTCAAAATTATTGAACATGGGGTTGTGTGAAATAAACTATAAGGATAATAAGATATCTACGGCTAGGAATACTAATTTAAATCACCTCATTCCTCATTCATCATTTATTCCTAAATTATTAGAACTTGGTTGGATATATGAGTTATCAAACAGGGAGGAATCTCTTAAAGCCCCCAAGTGGTGGGTAAGTAATGATCAATTTCCTATGAGCAACACTAACGATTTGAATCGTAATGAAACAGTATGGGTTAATGAAGAAATTCATACAGTTATCTCCATGATACAAAACAAGATGAACCTAAGCTCAATCGCAGATAAGATACATAGAAATCAATCATCTATAACTACAATGTTAATGGATCTTGGTATTTTAGAATGCATTGACAAGCAAGAAATATTTTTGTCTGAAGTTAATGAAGTGAAACTTTCAAAGTATACATTTAATAATGCGCTTGTTCTTATTAATCATGGATGGGTTGTTACCAGCAATAATTTACATGCGCCTAATTGGTGGCTTGAAAATAACAAGGATAATGACAATGTCCATAATAACCACTGCAATGAAAGTGAAAAAATAACCGGTAGTGACAGCAGACAATTGTATATGTTTGTTAAAACTGAATTAGAGGGTATCCTAAACACTATTCATGAAAATAAGCGTATCGACGAATTGTCAGATGTCACGTATTTGGGTTATACACTGTCAGATTTAACAACCTACATCGGTATTACTTCAGTTAGGGCAGGGCAGCTCACAAGGAACAATAAAATCCACATGAGTTATTTTATGGATAAACCTTATAATATAAAGAAAATATTGATTAATTTTGGCTGGAAAGTTTCAGAGGATTTATTAGCAGCTCCTGAATGGTGGTCTAATGAAGAATAAATACACTACATTCATTCGGATCATTTTTTTAACCGTCATTTGTGTATATCCAGCATATATGTTAATTCGAAAAAGAAATATAATTGATATTTCAGTATTAATATTAACTGTTTTAATTGCATTAGTAGGCGATTTTGTTGAATCTATTCCGTTAATTGAATTATCTAAGGTATTCGCATCATTCTTTCTTCTTGCAATTTATGTATATTGCTATCGTATCTATTTTGAACACTCTAAAAATCATATTGATTCGGCACTGTTGCAAATAGTCGGTGGTGATAAACTTATCATCCCCTTTTGCTGATGGAGCTGCACATGAACCCATTCAAAGGCCGGCATTTTCAGCGTGACATCATTCTGTGGGCCGTACGCTGGTACTGCAAATACGGCATCAGTTACCGTGAGCTGCAGGAGATGCTGGCTGAACGCGGAGTGAATGTCGATCACTCCACGATTTACCGCTGGGTTCAGCGTTATGCGCCTGAAATGGAAAAACGGCTGCGCTGGTACTGGCGTAACCCTTCCGATCTTTGCCCGTGGCACATGGATGAAACCTACGTGAAGGTCAATGGCCGCTGGGCGTATCTGTACCGGGCCGTCGACAGCCGGGGCCGCACTGTCGATTTTTATCTCTCCTCCCGTCGTAACAGCAAAGCTGCATACCGGTTTCTGGGTAAAATCCTCAACAACGTGAAGAAGTGGCAGATCCCGCGATTCATCAACACGGATAAAGCGCCCGCCTATGGTCGCGCGCTTGCTCTGCTCAAACGCGAAGGCCGGTGCCCGTCTGACGTTGAACACCGACAGATTAAGTACCGGAACAACGTGATTGAATGCGATCATGGCAAACTGAAACGGATAATCGGCGCCACGCTGGGATTTAAATCCATGAAGACGGCTTACGCCACCATCAAAGGTATTGAGGTGATGCGTGCACTACGCAAAGGCCAGGCCTCAGCATTTTATTATGGTGATCCCCTGGGCGAAATGCGCCTGGTAAGCAGAGTTTTTGAAATGTAAGGCCTTTGAATAAGACAAAAGGCTGCCTCATCGCTAACTTTGCAACAGTGCCAATTTATGAGTAAAGGATTATGTCCACGATAAGCACCTGGGTCGATTCCTGGGAGGCGGCCATGAGGGTAGGGAAGCGCCGTCCCGTCAAGTCAGCGTAATGCTCTGCCAGTGTTACAACCAATTAACCAATTCTGATTAGAAAAACTCATCGAGCATCAAATGAAACTGCAATTTATTCATATCAGGATTATCAATACCATATTTTTGAAAAAGCCGTTTCTGTAATGAAGGAGAAAACTCACCGAGGCAGTTCCATAGGATGGCAAGATCCTGGTATCGGTCTGCGATTCCGACTCGTCCAACATCAATACAACCTATTAATTTCCCCTCGTCAAAAATAAGGTTATCAAGTGAGAAATCACCATGAGTGACGACTGAATCCGGTGAGAATGGCAAAAGCTTATGCATTTCTTTCCAGACTTGTTCAACAGGCCAGCCATTACGCTCGTCATCAAAATCACTCGCATCAACCAAACCGTTATTCATTCGTGATTGCGCCTGAGCGAGACGAAATACGCGATCGCTGTTAAAAGGACAATTACAAACAGGAATCGAATGCAACCGGCGCAGGAACACTGCCAGCGCATCAACAATATTTTCACCTGAATCAGGATATTCTTCTAATACCTGGAATGCTGTTTTCCCGGGGATCGCAGTGGTGAGTAACCATGCATCATCAGGAGTACGGATAAAATGCTTGATGGTCGGAAGAGGCATAAATTCCGTCAGCCAGTTTAGTCTGACCATCTCATCTGTAACATCATTGGCAACGCTACCTTTGCCATGTTTCAGAAACAACTCTGGCGCATCGGGCTTCCCATACAATCGATAGATTGTCGCACCTGATTGCCCGACATTATCGCGAGCCCATTTATACCCATATAAATCAGCATCCATGTTGGAATTTAATCGCGGCCTCGAGCAAGACGTTTCCCGTTGAATATGGCTCATAACACCCCTTGTATTACTGTTTATGTAAGCAGACAGTTTTATTGTTCATGATGATATATTTTTATCTTGTGCAATGTAACATCAGAGGGCACTGTTGCAAATAGTCGGTGGTGATAAACTTATCATCCCCTTTTGCTGATGGAGCTGCACATGAACCCATTCAAAGGCCGGCATTTTCAGCGTGACATCATTCTGTGGGCCGTACGCTGGTACTGCAAATACGGCATCAGTTACCGTGAGCTGCAGGAGATGCTGGCTGAACGCGGAGTGAATGTCGATCACTCCACGATTTACCGCTGGGTTCAGCGTTATGCGCCTGAAATGGAAAAACGGCTGCGCTGGTACTGGCGTAACCCTTCCGATCTTTGCCCGTGGCACATGGATGAAACCTACGTGAAGGTCAATGGCCGCTGGGCGTATCTGTACCGGGCCGTCGACAGCCGGGGCCGCACTGTCGATTTTTATCTCTCCTCCCGTCGTAACAGCAAAGCTGCATACCGGTTTCTGGGTAAAATCCTCAACAACGTGAAGAAGTGGCAGATCCCGCGATTCATCAACACGGATAAAGCGCCCGCCTATGGTCGCGCGCTTGCTCTGCTCAAACGCGAAGGCCGGTGCCCGTCTGACGTTGAACACCGACAGATTAAGTACCGGAACAACGTGATTGAATGCGATCATGGCAAACTGAAACGGATAATCGGCGCCACGCTGGGATTTAAATCCATGAAGACGGCTTACGCCACCATCAAAGGTATTGAGGTGATGCGTGCACTACGCAAAGGCCAGGCCTCAGCATTTTATTATGGTGATCCCCTGGGCGAAATGCGCCTGGTAAGCAGAGTTTTTGAAATGTAAGGCCTTTGAATAAGACAAAAGGCTGCCTCATCGCTAACTTTGCAACAGTGCCATTGATTCAATCAGCTTTAAAACAGTTAATAACAAGATAGGACATCTTGTTTTTTCCAGTGACACTATATGTTATTTTTTGCCTTTAAAAATAAGTAGCCACTTTAATATGTTATGGTTTTATGGATATTTGAGAGCCGTAACTATGCACCACCAAAATAGAAAGTGATACTTTTAAGACTGTTTACTAAGAAAAAAGATACCATATAACGGGTACATTGCCTTTTTAATTTCTGAAGGCTGAAGCTCATGAACTTCATAAGTACCCTTATTCTTGCACTTATCCTACGAATTCTTTACCTCATATATCGAAAACGTAAGCCTAGTTTTTATACTGTTAGCTTGGTAATAATATCAGTTATTGTGTGGTCCGTTAAATCCTACCTATTGGACTATTATATTATCCCAAC
Source organism: Proteus sp. ZN5 (assembly GCF_011046025.1). Taxonomy (GTDB): domain Bacteria; phylum Pseudomonadota; class Gammaproteobacteria; order Enterobacterales; family Enterobacteriaceae; genus Proteus. The sequence goes on along the minus strand of NZ_CP047640.1, from coordinate 67,323 downwards.
ATCCTCTATGGCACCGACATTGAAAGCCGGTGATCTCATTTTTGCAAAGCCGGTTGACGCGCAAAAAGAGCAATTGATGCGTGGAGATATAGTGATTTTCCGAGCTCCTGCATTCCCTTCATTCATTTATGTAAAACGCATAATCGGATTGGCTGGCGATACTATCACTTATGCCGATGATAAGTCGGTCCAGATCAACGGAAGGATGATCGGGCAGCTAAACCATCATAATGACCATACGAGTACCTATCAGGCGCTTCAGGAACGTAATACGCAACAATATGATTATGTCATTGATAACCGTAAACCATTCGTTAAGCCGATTTATACACAATGGGTAATTCCTGATGGATATGTTTTTGTTCTTGGCGATAACAGAGATCATTCATGGGATTCACGTTTTTTTGAAAATGCAGTTGGAACTCCACGCCATTTGCGAGGGCTTGTTAAAAAGGAACTTTTGATAAGCCGGTATTTAGCCACGGCTTTTACACTTGAGTTTATGAAAAGCGATTTTGATATAGGGGAGAATAGCTTAAAAGTAATTTCTGAAGCTCAAACGGCAGAGGGGAATGATGGGGATAAATAGAAGCTGTATCGCATTAATTTGCTTTTTCTTGTCCTCTTGTGGTTCTACCACAGGGGCGATCACTACACACGAGCATCTTGTGACGCAAGCCACACAAGATAAGCATGTCAGTTCTGGTGGCTTCGATAGATGTATTGGCAAGAGAGATTACTGGTCTTGAAGCAAATGAAATAAAGCAACTCTATGAGGTGAAGGGGAGTGACAACACATTAATTAAAATTGATATGGCATCTATACCATGCTCGATATTGCTTAAAAAGAACACAGGTCAAAGTAGTGAGATTTGGCTTATAACTGATATGGGTTGCAATGAATATTTATAAAGTCTCAGTAATCAGCTCCCTTTTATTTTCTTCTATGTCGTACAGCAAACCTGTTTTTATAGGAGATTCGCTTACCTATGAGATAGCTAAAGGGTACAGCACAATCCAAGCGGTTGATGCTCGATACAAAGTGGGTAGCGGATTATCCACAAAGAAGATCCTAGATTGGCAGAGATACGCAGAGCAATTCAGTTTTGAAGAATACGATACCGTTTACGTGATTCTCGGTACTAACGACCATGTTCAAATATCAGAAAAAGAAAAGTACACCTCTAAAGTTCGGCATTTTATCCAAACCATAAAAGCCAGAAACCAAAATGTGATCTGGTTACTTCCTCCAACCCTTAAAGACCCCGCCAAAAACAGACTATTAGATAACACTCGACAAGCCATAATGACGGCTTCGCAGATAGAGGGGATCACCACCGTAGATACACGAACGGTTCTTGGTGAAACATACAAGGATGTCATAGATGGGACAACAGTTCGCACGAAAGATGGAATACATATCACTCCGAACGGAGCCTTACTTACCGTGACACAGCTACTTTTTTAGTAAATTGGAATGTTGTAATGAGAAGAAAGCGTAGATTTAAGAAACGAAATCCCTATGTAACTAATATGAATATTTCATTTATATTCTATATGACTACTTTGATATTTCTTAGGGAAGCTGCGATTAAGTGGTCCGCAGCTCCCGATATGACGCCCCAAACCGTCCTTTATCGACGTCCTGTGGCTCAATTTTCCAATTTTCAGCCCAAAATCGTCTCTTCGTGGCTGATTTTGGCCCTGTTTCAGGCCAATTTCCTCATTTCAGGTAGATCTCGCCTGTGCCCGTATCAATTAGTCAACTCGAACCAGGTTCGCCAGGGTGAATAACATCGCCAGTTGACTGTCATTTTTAGCCAGCCCCTTGTACCTGGCTTTGACGAAACCAAACTGACATTTTACTATCCGAAATGGATGCTCAACCTTCGCTCGGATACTCGCTTTCAGGTATTCGTAACGGATGGCCAGCTTGTTCTTGCGCGGGTGTTGCTTCAATGCATTCACTTTGCCGGGACGCTTGGCGATAAGCCAGTCTGCGCTGACATCGCTGAGCTCATCGCGCTTTTCGGCCCCCTGATAACCAGCATCGGCTGAGATAAATTCTTCATCGCCATGCAGTAACTTGCCAACCTGATTGAGGTCGTGCTCGTTAGCCGCCGTGGTCACCAGACTGTGGGTCAGGCCACTTTTGGCGTCCACGCCAATGTGCGCTTTCATGCCGAAGTACCACTGGTTACCTTTCTTGGTCTGGTGCATGTCTTCATCACGGCTGTTGTGTTTGTTTTTGGTAGAGCTGGGGGCTTGAATGATGGTGGCATCCACCAAGGTGCCCTGGGTCATTAGAACGCCACACTCTGCTAGCCAGTGATTAACGGTACTGAAGATTTTGCGGGCCAGTTCATGCTGCTCCAGCAAATGCCGGAAATTCATGATGGTAGTGCGGTCTGGAATGGCTTTATCCAGTGACAGGCGAGCAAATTGGCGCATGGAGGCGATTTCATAGAGGGCATCTTCCATGGCCTCATCGCTCAGGTTGTACCATTGCTGCATGCAGTGAATACGCAGCATGGTTTCCAGCGGATAGGGCCTGCGACCATTACCGGCCTTGGGATACACAGGCTCGATAACGCCAAGTAATTTGTCCCAGGGAAGCAAGTCATCCATTCTGCCAAGGAAAACTTCTTTGCGGGTCTGGCGGCGTTTACTGGAAAACTCACTGTCGGCAAAAGTCAGTTGCTGGCTCATCCGGTTACTCATTCTGGGTTCAGGTTACAACACGATGATCTCACATCTCGGACTTATTCGCACCTTCCCTAATAAAGCTTGGCTATGGCTTGTATACCAAGGCAAGGATTAACAGCTTAACAGGCAGACCCATGCCTACTAACCCAGGGGGAAGCGATGCCCTGATGCGTGAGATATTAAAGATGAAAGGGGTCGATTTTGAGATGGACAACCTATCTCTGCAAAGCCTCTCAGGTGAAAGCACTCAAATACCATCATCCGTTCATTATTCATGGAATCCTAAGCAGTTTAATCGCAAGCTGGTAGTCGGCAATCGAGTACTGGGGACGTCTCAGAAAACGGAAAATAAAGCACGTTAAGCCCATTGCAGACTCTAGATATTGACGAGTACGTCGGGTTTTCTCTTGTTTTAGTTGCCTCTTGTGGTAAGATAGTAATCAATTACTATCTTGCAAGGAGTGCTCGTGGACACCCATCCAAAGCATCTGCCGGCCGATGAACGTCGTGCCGTAACTGTCGAGTCCGTCGTGGCGCTTGCCGGTTCACAAAACCCAAGCGAGATAACCACTGCGGCTATCGCTAAACACATGAACTTGACCCAGGGTGCGCTGTTTCGGCACTTCCCGAACAAGGAAGCCATTTGGCAGGCGGTCATGGAGTGGGTAGCAGAGCGCCTATTAGCCAGAATCGATCGATCCGCACAAGGAATCGAGTCGCCCTTGGCAGCCATGGAGGCGATGTTCATGAGTCACATCGAATTCGTAGCTGAGCACCCAGGCGTGCCAAGAATGATGTTTGGTGAGCTTCAGCGTGCCGAATCGACACCGGCCAAGCGCATGGTGCAAACCTTGATTCAGCGCTACGGCGAACGTTTGCATCGTCTCATCGAGAAAGGCAAGGCCAGCGGCGAGTTGTCTCCCTCGCTTGACAACGAGGCGGCGGCAACGCTGTTCATTGGCACGATCCAGGGCTTGGTCATGCAATCGCTGTTGGCGGGTGATGTGGGACGTATGCACCGCGATGCGCCGCGCGTCTTTGCAATTTATCGGCGTGGCATAAGGAGTGCGCAATGAAAAAGTTACCCTTGCAAGGCCGCACCCTGGCACTGCTTGCCGTCATCATTCCTTTGCTGGTGCTTTTTATTTATGTCGGTCTGCGATCAGGGCCGCTCGCCCCGGTTGCTGTGACGGTGGCAAGCGTGGAATCACGGGCTATCACACCGGCGCTGTTCGGCATCGGCACGGTGGAGGCGCGCTACACCTACAAGATCGGGCCGACGTTTGCCGGGCGCGTCAAACGCCTGGAGGTGCATGTAGGCGACCAGGTCAAGGCCGGACAGGTGCTCGGCGAGATGGAGCCGGTCGACCTTGATGATCGGGTGCGCTCACAGGAGTCTGTATTCAAGCGGGCGGAAGCGGCTTTGCGCGAGGCAGAAGCCCGGCAAGCCTACGCGCAAACCCAGGCGCGCCGCTATGAGCAATTGTTTGCGGTGCGCTCGACCAGCGAGGAAATCGTCACCACCAAGCGGCAGGAACTGCAGATCGCCGATGCCGCCCTATCCGCCGCTCGGGAAGATATTGCCCGGGCACGCTCCGACCGCGAAGCACTCGTCGCGCAGCGGAGCAATCTGCGCCTGATCGCGCCGGTCGACGGTGTAGTCGCCGTGCGCGATGCCAATCCCGGCACGACCATCGTCGCGGGCCAGGCCGTGGTGGAAGTGATCGACCCCAAGAGTTTGTGGATCAATGTGCGCTTCGACCAGATCAGCGCATCGGGGCTGGCTGGGGGGCTGCCGGCTCATATCGTCCTGCGTTCGCGTGGTGGCCAGACCTTGAAAGGTCGCGTGCTGCGGGTGGAACCCAAGGCCGACGCGGTAACCGAGGAAACGCTTGCCAAGGTGACATTCGATAACAAACCAGAACCTTTGCCACCAGTGGGTGAACTGGCCGAAGTCACGGTTGACTTGCCGGCGCTCCCGGCCGCTCCACTGATTCCCAACGCTGCCGTCCAGCGTGAAGGCGATAAAGTTGGTGTCTGGCAAATCGTGGATGGTGATCTGCATTTCTCCCCGGTCAAGCTCGGCACTTCCGACCTCAATGGTTACGTGCAGGTGCGCGAAGGGCTCAAGAATGGGGACCAGGTTGTGACCTATAGCGAAAAGGCACTGACGGCGCGCAGCCGCATCCATGTGGTCGAGCATATCCCGGGAGTTTCACGATGATCAGCCTGGCCGGCCGCGACATTCTCCATGCCTGGGGGAAATTCGTCTTCACCGGCATCGGTCTGGGTCTGCTGATCGGCGTCACCCTAGTCATGGCTGGGGTGTACCGAGGCATGGTGGACGACGGCAAGGCGTTGCTCGACAACAGTGGCGCTGACCTTTGGGTGGTGCAAAAGGATACTCTGGGTCCTTATGCGGAGTCGTCCAGCCTCAACGATGACGTGTATCGCGCCATTCTCGCCATGCCGGGAGTCTCACAGGCAGCGAACGCGACCTACCTGACCATGCAGGTACGCAAGGGCGAGAGTGATGTACGCACCATGGTGGTCGGCATCGCGCCCGGTGCGTTGGGGGCTACACCCGGATGGCCTCCTTATCTCGTCGCTGGACGCCAGATCACGCGCGGTCACTACGAGGCTGTGGCCGACATCGCCACCGGCTTCAAACTGGGAGATCGTCTTGCCATTCGCCGAAATCATTACACCGTCGTGGGGCTGACACGGCGCATGGTGTCGTCCAGCGGCGACCCGATGGTATTCATTCCGCTCAAAGATGCCCAGGAGGCCCAGTTCCTCAAGGACAACGATGCCATCTGGCAAAGCCGGCGTCGCACCGAAGCCAACCCGGTCTTCAATCGACCCGGTGATCCAGGTTTGCTGGATGCCGTGATTGCTTCACAGAGCAGCAACGCGTTCGTCAATACCGTGCTGGTCACTCTGAAACCTGGTCATGCGCCGGACGAGGTTGCCGAATCCATCCAGCGCTGGAAGCGTTTGACGGTCTACACCCGGGCACAGATGGAAGACATCCTCGTCGGCAAGCTGATCGCCACCTCGGCCAAGCAGATCGGCATGTTCCTTGTGATTCTGGCCATCGTTAGCGCGGCCATCGTTGCCTTCATCATCTATTCGCTGACGATGGACAAAATCCGTGAGATCGCGGTGTTGAAGCTCATCGGCACACGCAACCGAACCATCGCCGCGATGATCATGCAGCAGGCGCTCGCCCTGGGCGTGATTGGCTTCGTGGTCGGCAAGATCACAGCCACCTTTTCAGCACCGGCTTTTCCAAAATATGTCCTGCTCACGCCAATGGATTCTGTCGCCGGTTTTTTTGCTGTGCTCGTGATCTGCGTTCTAGCTAGCCTCGTCGCCATTAGCATGGCACTCAAGGTCGATCCGGCCGAAGCCATTGGAGGTTGAGATGAGTGGCAAAGGGATACACATCGAAAGTTTAAGCAAGCGGTATGGCGATGGTGACACCGCTGTCTTTGCCTTGAGAGACGTGAATATGCATGTTGCACCTGGTGAAGTGGTGGGACTGATCGGCCCTTCCGGGTCCGGCAAGAGCACGCTGCTCAAGTGTCTGGGTGCGGTGATCGAACCGACCGCCGGTCGCATGACGCTGGGCGATGAAGTGATCTACGCCGATGGCTGGAAAGTCCGCGACCTGCGCGCCTTACGGCGTGACAAGATCGGTTTCGTTTTCCAGGCGCCGTACCTGATTCCGTTTCTCGATGTCACCGACAACGTGGCGCTGCTGCCGATGCTTGCAGGCGTCGCGAATGGAGAGTCGCGCGCGAAGGCACTGGAATTGCTCACAGCGCTTGATGTGCAACACCGAGCTCGCGCAATGCCCTCGCAACTCTCCGGTGGCGAGCAGCAACGGGTCGCCATCGCGCGCGGACTGGTCAATCGTCCGCCGGTGATCCTGGCCGATGAACCTACTGCGCCGCTGGATTCCGAGCGCGCCATGGCTGTAATCCGCATCCTCAACGACATGGCCCGGAAGTTAGAGACCGCCATCATCGTCGTCACCCATGACGAAAAGATCATCCCCACATTCAAGCGCATCTACCACATCCGCGACGGCGTGACCCATGAGGAAGCTGGCGAAGGGCGGGAGTTCGAATGAGAGAACGATTGAATTACAGGAGAATTTCATGACCCACCGCAAACACAGCCACGCATTTGGAACTATCACCCTGACCGTTACGGCCTGCCTGCTTTTATGGGGTTTTCAGTTGCCAGCTTGGGCTGGTGACGCTACCCAGGTTGAGCCACTGGCGCTACGCAAGATCATGCAGGAACTCGGGCGCAACATGTAGGCTATTACCGGTGCGATTTCGCAGGAGGAATGGGTTCAGGTCGTTCAGCTCGCCCCAAAAGTTGCTGCACACCCCGAGCCAGCGCTTACTGAAAAAATGCGCATCCTTGCTTACCTCGGCGCTGATGCGACCAAGTTCAGAAACTTTGACGCGCAGACTCACGAGGCGGCGCTGGCCATGAAGCTGGCTGCTGCGAGCAGCGACGGCAAAGCGGTGATCCAATCATTTGGCGGTGCACTGTCTGAAAAAGATCGTAAAACAGCCATGGTAACCACAGGCCGCCGCTTAGCGGAGCAAATCGGCAAAGGCAACGAGCGCATCATCTTCTCCATCATCAACAAGTTTGGCACCGAGATTGAACTGCCAGAGTGTTATAACGACAGCCCTGACAGATTGTCCTAGTTGATGAAGGCCACCGCAGCCAAAACGGTGAAAACAACATTCGAATGCAACAGGCGCTGCCAAAAGCCGCTTACATTGGCTTTACGGGGACACCACTGCTGCAAGATGACAAGACCGAAAACAAATTCGGTAAAATCATTCACTCGTACACCATGCAACAGGCGGTGGAAGATAAAACCGTTACCCCCTTACTATATGAAGAGCGTGTTCCCGAGTTAAGCACCAACGACAAAGCGCTTGATGCTTGGTTCGACCGCATCACCGATAAGCTGACCGAAAAACAACGTACCGATTTGAAGAAGAAGTTCGCTCAGAAAGGTCAAATCTATCAAACCGAGGGTCGTATTGAACTTATCGCTCATGATATTTCTGACCATTTCCAAAACTTCAAACGCCAAGGTTTAAAGGGTCAGCTTGCTTGTGACTCAAAAGCGTCTGCCATCCAATACAAAAAGCTTCTTGACCAAATTGGCAAGGTGACTTCGGTTGTCGCTATGTCACCGCCAGACACCCGTGAAGGACACGATACGGTCGGCTTTGTTTCCTAAATCGATGGAACTAAATCTGTAATCAGTGATCAGATCGGCATCATTCACAGCTCCACTAATCAACCGTGCCAAAGCCTCGCTATAAGACAACCAACTGGAAACAGTACAATCAAGCCTTGATTAACCGTGGCTCATTGACCTTCTGGATTGATGAGGAAGCGATCGCTACTTGGAAAGCGACAACAGGGCCAAGCAAAAAAGGTCGGCCACTTGTGTTTAGTGATTTGGCGATCACTACCGCACTGATGGTTAAGCGTGTTTTTTCTATGCCATTGCGAGCCCTACAAGGCTTTATCAATTCGGTATTTAAACTGGCAAACGTACCATTAGTTTGCCCGCATTATACCTGTATCAGCAAACGCGCTAAGACAGTTAACATCTCCTTTAAAACTAAGACAAGGGGCGCTATTGAGCACTTAGCTATCGATGCCACAGGGCTAAAAGTCTATGGCGAAGGAGAATGGAAAGTGAAGAAGCATGGTACGGATGGCAAACGCCGAGTTTGGCGAAAACTGCATATTGCCGTTGACACTCATACTCACGAGATTATTGCGGCTGAGCTCAGTTTATCGAATGTGACAGATGCTGAAGTGCTGCCAAATTTGCTTAATCAAACCTACCGGAAAATCCATACGATTTCAGGAGATGGTGCCTATGATACGCGAGAATGTCACACGGTTATCCGCCGTAAACGGGCCTTTAGCCTTATTCCTCCACGCGATGGTGCAGCCTATTGGAAACAAGGGCATCCACGCAATTTAGCCGTGAGTTTTCAAAAGCTTTACGGCTCAAATAAAAAGTGGAAGAAACGCTATGGCTACCATCGTCGCTCAATCTCTGAAACCGCCATGCATCGGATAAAGCAGTTGCTCGGCGGCAGCTTGAGCATGAGAAATTACAATGCTCAAGTCGGGGAGGCTTACGCCATGATAAAAGCATTAAACAAACTGACTAAGCTAGGTATGCCTGAAACACAGTATTTTGTCTAATACGTGAACAGCAGGGGGGAGCTTTGTGTGTTGGCGCGATTTAGGAAACAAAGCCGAGTGAAGCAACTACTTGGTGGCAGATTGAGCCTGCGAAATTATAACGGTCAGGTAGGAGAAACTTACGCGATGATAAAGGCGTTGAACAAACTCACTGGGCTAGGGAAGGTGCGAACAAGTCCCTGATATGAGATCATGTTTGTCATCTGGAGCCATGAAAAAGGGTTCATCATGAGTCATCAGCTCACCTTCGCCGACAGTGAATTCAGCAGTAAGCGCCGTCAGACCAGAAAAGAGATTTTCTTGTCCCGCATGGAGCAGATTCTGCCATGGCAAAACATGGTGGAAGTCATCGAGCCGTTTTATCCCAAGGCTGGTAATGGCCGGCGACCTTATCCGCTGGAAACCATGCTACGCATTCACTGCATGCAGCATTGGTACAACCTGAGCGATGGCGCGATGGAAGATGCTCTGTACGAAATCGCCTCCATGCGTCTGTTTGCCCGGTTATCCCTGGATAGCGCCTTGCCGGACCGCACCACCATCATGAATTTCCGCCACCTGCTGGAGCAGCATCAACTGGCCCGCCAATTGTTCAAGACCATCAATCGCTGGCTGGCCGAAGCAGGCGTCATGATGACTCAAGGCACCTTGGTCGATGCCACCATCATTGAGGCACCCAGCTCGACCAAGAACAAAGAGCAGCAACGCGATCCGCAGATGCATCAGACCAAGAAAGGCAATCAGTGGCACTTTGGCATGAAGGCCCACATTGGTGTCGATGCCAAGAGTGGCCTGACCCACAGCCTAGTCACCACCGCGGCCAACGAGCATGACCTCAATCAGCTGGGTAATCTGCTGCATGGAGAGGAGCAATTTGTCTCAGCCGATGCCGGCTACCAAGGGGCGCCACAGCGCGAGGAGCTGGCCGAGGTGGACTGGCTGATCGCCGAGCGCCCCGGCAAGGTAAGAACCTTGAAACAGCATCCACGCAAGAACAAAACGGCCATCAACATCGAATACATGAAAGCCAGCATCCGGGCCAAGGTGGAGCACCCATTTCGCATCATCAAGCGACAGTTCGGCTTCGTGAAAGCCAGATACAAGGGGTTGCTGAAAAACGATAACCAACTGGCGATGTTATTCACGCTGGCCAACCTGTTTCGGGCGGACCAAATGATACGTCAGTGGGAGAGATCTCACTAAAAACTGGGAATAACGCCTTAAATGGCGAAGAAACGGTCTAAATAGGCTGATTCAAGGCATTTACGGGAGAAAAAACGGCTCAAACATGAAGAAATGAAATGACTGAGTCAGCCGAGAAGAATTTCCCCGCTTATTCGCACCTTCCTTAGCCGCCAGCTTGCTGAGGGCCAGCGCGCAGTCATGCTCGTCGCAACAGATTGTCCGGCAAGGGACGCCTTGCTCTTCCAGCCCCCAGCATAGTTCATCAAGCACGCGCGTATCCTGCCAGAGTGAGTGATAAAACAGATGTACGCCCGGTGATGAAAGTGACATTGCGCCCCCTTATTGATCAGAATGCCTGACGGAAGATCTCGGCAATTTCTTTCTCGTTCCCTTTACGCGGGTTGGAGAAGGCATTGCCGTCTTTCAGCGCCATTTCCGCCATATACGGGAAATCGGCTTCTTTGACGCCCAGCTCGCGCAGATGCTGCGGAATACCGATATCGGCTGACAGGCGAGCGATGGCGCGAATCGCCAGCTCGGCAGCATCCATGGTGGACAGACCGTCAGTGTTCTCACCCATAAACTCCGCGATGTCGGCAAATTTCTCCGGATTAGCGATCAGGTTATAGCGCGCCACGTGCGGCAGCAGGACGGCATTTGCTACGCCGTGCGGCATGTCGTACAGACCGCCAAGCTGATGCGCCATCGCGTGAACGTAGCCAAGGTTGGCGTTGTTGAAGGCCATACCCGCCAGCAAAGAGGCATAGGCCATATTCTCGCGAGCTTTCAGGTTGCTGCCCAGTGCTACGGCTTGGCGTAAGTTGCGGGCGATCAGACGAATTGCCTGGATAGCGGCGGCGTCGGTAACCGGGTTGGCATCTTTTGAAATATAGGCCTCAACGGCGTGGGTCAGGGCGTCCATTCCTGTTGCCGCAGTCAGTGGCGCAGGTTTGCCGAGCATCAGCAGTGGGTCATTAATGGAAACCGACGGCAGGTTGCGCCAACTGACTATCACAAACTTCACTTTGGTTTTGGTATTGGTCAGCACGCAGTGACGGGTGACTTCGCTGGCGGTACCGGCGGTGGTATTCACCGCGACGATCGGCGGCAGCGGATTGGTCAGGGTTTCAATCCCGGCATAGCTATAGAGATCGCCTTCGTGCGTCGCTGCGATGCCGATGCCTTTACCGCAGTCATGCGGGCTACCACCGCCGACGGTAACGATGATATCGCATTGCTCTTTACGAAAAACGTCCAGGCCGTCGCGCACGTTGGTGTCTTTAGGGTTTGGCTCGACGCCGTCAAACACCACCACGTCAATACCGGCTTCACGCAGATGTTCGAGGGTTTTATCAACCGCGCCGTCCTTAATGGTTCGCAGACCTTTATCAGTCACCAGCAGCGCTTTTTTACCGCCCAACAGTTTGCAGCGTTCGCCCACGACGGAAATAGCATTCGGGCCAAAAAAGTTCACATTCGGCACCAGGTAATCAAACATACGATAGCTCATAATTTACCTTCTTAGATTTAAATTATAATTCAGAGAAACAATTCAGTGCGGTTTGCGCTAATAACATGTCTTGTTCGCACCTTCCCTGGGTAACAAACCAAGATGAAACACAGTCTAACTTGGTCTAACCATAACAAAAAGGGTTTAAGTAGCATAAAATAGTATAAAATTCGCCATACTGAAACCCCTATTCAGACTACACAACTCTGATGGGATCGGGTAATCCGTCTTCTCGATGCAGGCTCGGACGATGGCGCGCAGCCACTCCTGGGGGCAGCACGCCCCAAGCGTTTGGCAGTTTCCACCAACGAGAGTATCCGTTGACGAAACAACTCCCCACGACACACCCCGTAGCTCCGTTTGCGCCATAGCACATAGCCACGCAGCGTGCGTTCCGCTTCATAATGGGCTCTGGGCTCCCTGTCGTGTTCAACAAAATCATTTGGATATATTGTAAGCGCGTCATAAACCCCGCATTCTAATCGTCTAGCCCGAATAATAAGATCAAACCTCCAACCCAAAGGAGCAAAGGAGATTTGAAATGGCCAAACGACGCACTAACCAAGAATGGCGAACCCTGTTCGAACGCTATGAATCCAGCCAGCTATCACAACGATTATTCTGTGAACGTAACGGACTGAGCCTCTCCACTTTTTACGCTAAGCGCCAACAGTTAAAGCACATCGAAAAACCGAACACGGTTGGCTTTGTTAAAGCAGAAGTCGTTGAAAAGACCACAAAGTATCAAGCCACTCACCTTGCCGTTGCCAATATGACCCTGCTCGTCCATGATGTTGAACTGAGCATCCCACAAGGCACGCCAGCGACCTATCTTGCAGAACTTATCGGTGCGCTGTCATGAAACGTATGCTCAGTGCTCCCGAAATCTATCTCTATCGCGAAAGCGTCGATTTTAGAAAGTCCATCAACGGCCTCGCTGCGATTATCTAAAATGACACCGACTTGCCCTTGGGCAGCGGCGCACTGTTCCTGTTCACCAACAAACAGTGCGATAAAGTCAAAGTGTTGTACTGGGATAAAACAGGCTTTGCTCTTTGGTACATTATCGCCAACATTTACAAGGCTGACTTGCGCACTAACAGCTTCGTGAGTATCCACATCAACAGCTAAGTGTAGTTTACGCCATGTTCTGCGTTTTTCTGCGCCATGCTTTTTCACTTTCCACTCACCCTCGCCAAAGACTTTAAGGCCAGTTGAGTCAATAGCTACATGGCGAATGTTGGCATGATGATACGGTTAGTTAGGGCAGGTACATCCCCAGAGACACCATCATGTCGTCCAGCTCTTCTTGATGCTGAACCGAGGTCTCGAGCAATTCGTGCAGTTCGTGTTCGGGTAAGGACGATCCAAAAATCATAAAGCAGCGCCACTGATTTTCCGGTTTGCTGAGCTGGGCAATGAAGTGCTCAAAACTCAATTCTCCTTCTTCGTACACCAAATAATAGGTGATGAGTGTGGTGAGGCGAGGAAGGCAAGCTTGTTGTGCGAGTGAGGAAGCCGCCAGCAATGTGGTCAAGCGCTCTCTAAGTTCAAGACGAATTTCATTGAGTGAGTAATCGATGATATCAGCCATAGCTCTTCTCCAAGCGAGGGGGTTCTTTGAACGTAGCGCAAATTGACGCGCGCGGATACGTTTAACGAAGACCGGTGATTCATTACTTAATATACACCACATTTTGCAGCGCTTCCTTTGGGCTGAATACAGGCAGAAATGCGTTCTGACGATGCGCCAAGGTTTGCCACTTGACCTGTTACGGTTGGTCTTCAACAGATGACAAGTGGTCCAGACTCGGGCAGTTGCGTGACCAGTTCTGCTCCCATTAAACGCGCTGGCGTATAACTGCCGCCGTCTGGCGCTTGTTGTAATACGAAGTCGACCACCGCAAGTGAGCCTGTGATGGTTAAGCTATAGCCGTTGGCCGTTTGTATTCGCGCAGTTTTGTGTTCCCCACGGGCATTCGTCGCTTCCCCCCACACATACGTTGGCATGGATGAGCGCGTTTGTTCATTGGGGCCTTGAACCGTTCGTGCGATGTGAGCCTTGATCACATTCTGAACCCAACGCAAGCCAAGGAATGGACGCAGGTAGTTGGCGAGTTTGGCATTGGCGATCATGGCGTGCGAGCCGGGAATAAAGACGTCGATGTTTTCAATCCCCGTGGTGTGATAAGCGGTTGAAACATCGCCCCAAGGAATGGTCATGGCGGGTTTTTCGCCATCGCCGAAATCTATGGTTCGTACCTCGTAGGCGAGCGGTACGTTGATGATGTGACCGTCACGACGAACTTTCCCTCCTTGTGCCAAGCCTTCGACGGACGTCTTTGCGGTGCCTGGAGAAAAGCTGGATCGAGAGTCAAACCCAAGGCTTAAGTGTGTGGCGTCTGGTAATGCCGCTTTCAAGGCCGCTGCCACGCAGTCGGTCGGAATGACATCAAACCCGACACCAGGACATAAAATGACGTTGGCCGCTTGGGCGTGTGAATGATGTGATTGCGCCCATTCAAACACGTCAATCTCGCCTGTGATATCCAGATAATGGGTCGAGGCGTTTAAGCATGCAGACATCATTTTATGGGCGGTGGACGAAAATGGCCCCGCACAGTTAAGAACCAATGCACAATCTTGTAGTTGTTCCACCACAAGGGCGTCGTCATCCAAGGCGAATGCTCTTGCTTCCAAGTGAAGTGCTTGTGCCAACCGCTCAGTTTTTTCTGCATCTCGCCCAGCCAAGATGGGCGTTAGGCCACGTTTGACGGCTTCGCGGGCAATGAGCTCTCCGGTATAGCCGTAGGCGCCGTAAATCATCCAGCGCTTAGTGGGTGTTTGGGTGGTCATCGAATCTTCTCCAATCGGCCTTGCTCGCTCCCGTGTGAGTTCGGGGGGAGGTTTGGGTTTGATGTTTAGGACGCTTGGCGCTCTTGCGCAATGGTTGCCAATCCTTGTTCAAAACGTGTCACGGTAAATTCGGGGAAGCGGCGCTTAAACTTGTCGGAAATAAACACGTTGTCGACGTGATAGCGAGGTAGCAGCTCAGCCGCGTCGCGCACGGTTGGGTTGAATTTCCCCGCGATCCAGAGCAGTCAAGGCTTGAGGACACGATAGTTTGGTTTGACGCCAAAGGTTTTCGCTGCCAACTGGACGAATTCTTTATACGTCAGGCGTTCATCATCGCAAGGTAGATGCCACGTTTGACCATACGCATCGGGCGTGTTGCCCAGTAGAGCCATCGCTCGGCTGGCATCTGGCGTGTAGATCAGGCTGCGTTTGACATCATCGCGAATAAATAGCTTGGCGGCTTTGCCTGCCAACAGGTTATCGATGACGGTGCTGTTGGTGATGCTTTGGGTTTTCCCCGGGCCATAAAACTCCGGCGCGCGACAAATCATGGCGTCAAGTTGGCCTTGATGCATGGCATCAAGCAAGAGGGTGGTGATCTGTGCCCGCACTTTGCCTTTGGCGCCATAAGGTTCAAACGGTGCATCTTCTCGTTGCGGGGCGGCCGTTTGTGGGTACATGTATGTGTTGTCGAAGTAGACCAACTTCGCGCCGTGTTCGATGCACGCATCAATGACGTTGCGCATCAGTACCGGCCATTGTTCCACCCACAACTGCGTATCCATGGGGAGGCCAGCGGTGAGATAGACAATTTCAGAGCCCGCTACTGCTTGCGAAGTTTGTGTGCGATCCAGCAGGTCGGCAGCCATCAGTTGGTCTGAATCATTCACTTTTTGTGGGTGGCGGCTGACCAAACGAATCTCGCTGGTAAAGTCGCGTTTCAGGCTCAGAGCTAACTCGCGGCCAATCTGACCGTTGGCGCCTAAGATGGTTTGCATACAGGATGTCCTCAATTACGCTGGGTGTGATGCTTATCTTAAGGTTAAAGTGAAGTTGAAGGTCAAGCGGTAATGTTCTAATGCCCTTGTCCCTAAAGCAAGATTAGATAAATTCCGCAGCACAAGAAGCAGTATTTTGCTTGCGAGTGCTTTATAGTCGAGTCATTGCCGACTACGAGAAAGGAGCACGGGATGTCCATCAAACATTGGCTGGTCAGTTTTACCCTGCTAGTGCTGAGCGGCTGCAGTACTCACGTTATTCCTTATACGCCAGAGCCCGGCGCATTGACGGAGTCGCCGGATGTGATCATTGAAGAGGTCATCATGGCGCAGCCAGTCAATCTTCGCCCAGAAACCATCGTCGTGACGGAAGAGTACCTGATGCTGGATGACGGTGTAGTGCGCGAAACGATCACAACATCCCACTCGACGTTTTCCGGCAGTGTGGCCGTCGGGGGCGTTGCGATTCGCGCCAAAGAGAGAAGCTTAAACGTGCATCTCTATTTCAATGCATTGCAGACGCCGATGCTGTACCGCCAAAACGAGTGGTACATCGTGCAGCTCAACAATGATTCAGGGCAGGTTGTGAAACGCTTTTACGTGCGTGATCAACGCAAAGCCGAAGTGTTGATTGATGCGATTACGATGAAAATTCAGCGGGCGCACGCCCTTGCCGAGCAAGCCGCCGACGAGTCATAAAGACCGGCAATCAAGGCTATGAGGCAGGCGCGGGACCTGCTCATGGCGTCATCATGCGGTGTGAGGGGAAGCGCTATTTAAACTCAAGCGATGAAAAGGTACCGAAGAACTTGAACAAGCTTTCCAGCTCTTCGAAGTTATCATCGTTGCGCGACTCACGCTGAATCAAAAACAGCAGCAATTCAACGAACAAAAAGCCAATGGTTCGACTGTGGAAGATCGAATCGACGTCACTCGGCAACACATATTGCGCGTCGCTGTAGATGGCGTACGGGTTGGAATAGGTGTTGGTCACCACCGTGACGTAGGCTTTTTTACTGTGAAAGTATTTGGTGATATCCAACACCACTGGGTTGAATCGGTAATACGAGAACGCCAGTAACACGTCATTTTCTTTAATACCCAGCAACGCCTTGGGCAGCTCACCTTTATCCAACGGCAGCAACACCACTTCCGAGCGATTGTATTTCAAGAGGGTGGAGAAATGGATGGCCAGCGCTCGCGATGATGCGGGCCCGACTACGTAAATGGTGCGGCGTTTGTCGGCAATCCGTTTGGCGAGCGCTTCCAACTCATCAATTTTCAATTCTGCGGCAAATTGATCGATCAGCAGACTCACGTTACCAATATAGCGCGACGCTTCTTCTTTGGTATCGGTGCCCTGAACCATCGCGCGTGCTTTATTGGCTTCGATGGGGGCGACGAAGGTTTGGGCGATCTGATCTTGCGTCAGGGCGCTTTTAAACGCGGCGTAGCCGGTGTATCCAAGCTTATTGAGATAGCGCCCGATGGTGGCTTTACTCACTTTCGCCTTTTGCGCCAAATCGATAATGCCGTAGTAAGAGAGCTCTTCGAAATGTTCGACAATAAATGAATGAAGTAACGTTTCAGTTTCGGTAAACGGTTTGAGCTGTTCTGCCAACCGTTTGTAGGTGGTTAAATCGAGAGGATCTTTCATAAAATTCAGTCACCGCTTGCCTCATGTCGCCGCAGATTAACACAGCGTGTGCTCTGTGTTGTGTTTGCTTACCCGAAAGGTGATCGCCCTAAAACAAATGGTCTTCTGGTGTGGTGGGACACAAGAAGACCATTTGGGCGACAACTCAACCCCGGCCATGATTTGGTCGTGCTGTTTGCGTTTGGTGTCGGTATTGTCGTCATGGCGCTTAAATTGGCTCACCGCAATAGCGGGTGACAGTTTAAAGCCGTCGCCTTTATAGTTGAGGCGATAACTGGCCATCATGGCGTGGTCGAGGCGATCATTCTCACCATTGCCCATCACATAAGCGGCTTGAATTTCATGCATGCCAAACTCGGCGTTATATTGCAGCGTGGCATCTTGACGATTGTATTTATAAGACGTGTCGATAGATGAGACGCCGAAGTTATAAATGCCCGGCGTGTAGTTCTTATATTTGTCGGTCATTTTCATGACTTGATAGAGCGGGTTCTTCGTCCGGCCAAAGATCACCATGCCCCAATCATCGTGTTCGATCCCTAAATAGCTGTATCGCGCTTCCAGATCGTCGCCTTCATCCAAGCGTGAATCGTTCACTTCAGTGCGAATTTGCCATTCAATTTTGCCGACCACGCGGCTGTTGTCGATCGCATCCAGTTCACGACTCATGTTGAAGCCCAAGCGGCCATTCATGCGCCCCAACCAGTCGTTTTCACCGGCGAAGCTCGCGTCACCTTTGGCCACCTGACCTTCGAGTCGACCATAAATATCCAGCTTATTGGTTTCATCGTCATAGACAGTTTGTGCCTGAACAAACGAAGCGATGCAGAGGGTAGGTAGCAGAGTCAATAGATGTTTATTTTTTATCATTATGCGTATTCCATGCTTGTTATAAGAAACAAATGCATCGTAATAACGCGCGTCATGAATGAATAAGGGAATTAAATCTTCCCTAACGAAATATTGATGAAGGTCGAAAATTGAATTGGATTTGATGGGTTAATTTATTGCAGGTGGCATTTTTAAATGAGTGTTGAGAATAAATACCAATATGAATGAGAAATAGAAGTTTAATAATGTGACCCACATAAATATTTGGCGGTGAACAGCCTTTGTTTTTCGCTGCGATGAGAAATGTCATTTCCCGCCATGAGTACGGGTTGGGTTCGAATTGAGTAGTTTTTATGTTGTTTTTTCAATGGCTTGCCGAGGTTTTTAAACAGTGGGACTGGGAAAGAACAATTCCCATTGCCCCTGTTTTTCGAGCCTCAATGCCTGATGGAGCACGGATTTTTTCCTTTAGCGTGTGATCGATGTCGCTATCGTATGTGATACTTGAACCTCTTGATTCAAAATAAACGCAGGATTTGGGGTAAATAAAAAAGTGATAGGCTCGCGAGGCGATGATATACCCATCGCTTCACACTTTTTTTAGAGAATAATTAATTCCCATATTGTCTAGGTCATGGGCGGAATAAGATGTAAGCGACATAATACTATAAAAAAGGTGAAAATTATGGTCGCTCTGCTCGCTCTGCCAATTGTATTTGGGGCAGGTTTTCTAATCGTAAAAAAATACAACACACAAGCCATCTTGTTTGGTTCGGGTATCTTGATGATGCTGGTCGGCGTTCTTGCTGGTGGCGCTGAATTTTTGCCGAAAGGCGTCAGCACATCCGGTGCCACGGTCGTCGATTTCTTCCTTGTGATTAAAAGCATCTCATCGTCAACGTTGGCGAAATTGGGGTTGATCATCATGGCTGTGGGTGGCTTCTCCAAATACATGGGGCATATCGGTGCGGCAAACGCACTGGTTAAAGTCGCTACCAAACCGCTGTCGGCGATTCACAACCCTTACATCATTCTCGCGTTAGCCTACATTCTCGGCCAGTTCTTGAACGTGTTTATCCCCAGCGCGGTCGGTTTGGCGATGCTCCTTTTGGTTGCGCTTTATCCCGTGTTGGTTGGCATTGGTTGCACGCCTGCCTCTGTTGCGGCGGTGCTTGCGACCACGGCATGTCTCGATTTAGGCCCCGCATCTGGTGCATCGAACAAAGCGGCGGAAGTGATTGGCATTGATGCGGCCTCGTACTTTGTGGAGCACCAACTGTTCGTTGGGATTTGTTCGGCGCTGGTGATTGCACTGCTGCATTTTGTTTGTCAGAAATGGTTTGATAAGCGTGATGAAGTCAATGGTGTTTCTTATGAACTTCAAGCTAAAGAAGACACCTCGCGCGACGCACCATTGTGGTTTGCTATTTTGCCTGTACTGCCGTTGGTACTGCTGCTGACCTTTAGTAAATTTGCCATCACATCGATCAAAATCGACGTGGTGACCGCGATATTCTTCAGCCTCGCGGTGGCCATGCTGTGTGATTACCTGTATTCGAAAAATGCCAAGGCGGTGGCAGCGTCACTCAAAGTCTATTTGCAAGGAATGGGCGATGTGTTTGCCAGCGTGGTGTCGCTGATCATTGCGGCGCAAACCTTTGTAGTGGGCTTGGGCGCGATTGGCTTTATCTCCGGCATGCTCGGCGTGGCTGACCATTTGGGCTTTGGTTACACCATGATGGTGGTGATGCTGGTGGCGATTATTGGCGTGACCGCGCTGATGTCGGGTTCGGGCAACGCTGCGTTCTTTAGCTTCTCCAACCTCGCGCCAGACGTTGCAGCCAACGTGGGTGTTGCCACTGCGGCGATTGCGATGCCGATGCAGCTTTCTGCAGGGATTTTCCGCTCATTCTCGCCAGTGGCCGGGGTGGTGATCGCGTGTGCAGGCGTGGCCGGTATTCCACCGATTGAGTTGGTGAAACGCACCACCATTCCTATGCTGGGCGGCTTAGCCACAGTGCTTCTCATCACATTCATCGGCGCGTAGGACAGTTGATATGCAAGGTTCAAATACTTCCGTTTTCGACTCCATGCTTTATTCACCGCTGTTTACGCAGGCAGAAATGAAGCAGGTGTGGTCTGATGAAAACTTAATTCGCACGTGGTTAACGTTTGAAGTTGCGATTGCCAACGTACAGGCGGAACTGGGGATCATTCCCCGCTCTGCGGTGGCGGCCATTGAACAGGTGTGCCAAGTGGAGAACATCGATTGGCCCCGTTTGGCGCAAGAGACACAAATCGTCGGCATGGCGATCAAACCGCTGGTGGAACAATTGGCCGATCGGGGCGATGATGCGGTGAAGAAATATCTCCATTGGGGATGCACCACGCAGGATCTGCTTGATACCAGCTTGGCGATGCGCATTAAGCAGACACTCGATATTGTGCGCGGCCAGTTGATTTCGCTGGGCGACCAATTGGCGCAGATGGCGTTGGATCACAAGCACACCGTGATGGTCGCTCGCACCAATGCGATGGATGCCTTGCCCACCACGTGGGGGCTGCACGTCAGCGGTTACCTGCAAGAAATCACGCGTCATGTGGCGCGTTTGGATGCGCTGTATCCGCGTGTGACCGTCGGCATGTATGGCGGCGCGGTGGGGAATTTGTCGTCGATTGGTGAACAAGGGTTAGTGGTTCGTGAGCGTCTGTTTCATCGGCTCGCACTGCAAGAGCCGAAAGGGTTCAACAACGCCAGTTTGGATCACATTGCCGAGTTGATTCAGTTTTTCGCCCTCATCCATGGCACGTTATGCCGCATCGCCAACGATACCGAAACCATGGGGCGCGCTTCGTTGGGTGAAGTGCGTGAAGGCGAAGCGGGCGGAGGCTCCAGCACCATGCCACACAAAGCCAACCCACGGGCGGCGAACATGATTCAAACGCTGTCACGCATGGGGTGGATGTATGCCAGCGGCGCGCCAAACTTGATGGACCAGCACGATGTGCGTTCTGCTTCGATGCGCGTGTTGAACTGGAGCTTGGTGCCTGAAGCGTCGTTGGCGGTGGCCACGTCCCTTGAACGTGCCGAACGCCTGATCGCCAATCTCATTGTGGATGCGCCTAAGATGCGAGCGAATTTTTCCGCATCGCGCAGTTTCATTATGTCGGAGGCGGTGATGATGAAAGCGGCAGAAAAAGTGGGGCGCGGAGAAGGCTACGCCAAAGTGAAAGCGGCGCTTGCCAATGCCCCAGCATCGGGCGACTTGGTGGCCGTATTAAAACAAGACCAATGCGTGGCGGCGATTTTGTCGGCGCAGGAGATTGAGGACGCGTGCGAACCTAAGCATTACTTGGGATGCAACGATGCACTCATCGACGAAGCGATCGCGCTGTATCGCGAGGAGGTTGTGCGTGGCTAAGAAGATGTTCATTCGCCAAGCGGGCAACACGTTGTTGAATACGCCGCTGTTGAACAAGGGCAGCGCGTTCACTTTGGAAGAGCGCAAAAGCTTTAATTTGATGGGGTTGTTGCCAGCCAATATTGAATCCATCGACGATCAGGCCAGTCGTGCGTACGACCAGTTTTCGGTATTTGCGTCGCCCATGGATCAACACATTTATCTGCGCAACATTCAAGACACCAACGAAACGCTCTACTATCGGCTGCTCAATCAGCACATTGAAGAGATGATGCCGATTATCTACACGCCGACGGTGGGGGATGCGTGTCAGAAATTCTCGCAGATCTATCGTCGCAATCGCGGTTTGTTTTTGAGTCTCGCCGATCGCGATAATTTGGACGAGCTGCTCAACAACGCGCCCAACACCGAGGTGAAGGTGATCGTGGTTACTGACGGCGAACGCATTCTCGGTTTAGGCGATCAGGGCATTGGCGGGATGGGCATTCCCATTGGCAAGTTGGCGTTGTATACCGCGTGTGGCGGGATCAACCCAGAGCATACTTTGCCGATTGTCTTAGATGTCGGCACCAACAACTCAGCGCTGCTGTCTGATCCGATGTACATGGGGTGGCGTCATCCACGCGTGACGGGTGAGCTGTATGATGAGTTTGTCGACGATTGTCTGAACGCCATTGGCCAACGTTGGCCGGATGCACTGATCCAGTTTGAAGATTTTGCGCAAACCAATGCGATGCCACTGCTGAACCGTTATCACGATCAGTGCTGCTGTTTTAACGATGACATTCAAGGTACGGCGTCGGTGACGGTGGGCACCTTGTTGTCGGCGGCGCATGTGACCGGGACGCCACTCTCCAAGCAGCGCATCGTGTTTGCTGGTGCGGATTCTGCAGGGTGCGGAATTGCCGAAGCGGTGATCGCACAAATGGTGTCGGAAGGGTTGCCTGAAGCGCAGGCGCGCAGCCAGATTTATATGGTGGATCGCTGGGGATTGCTGGAGCAAAGTATGACCAGCTTACTGCCGTTTCAGAAAAATTTGGCGCAGCCATCTTCGTTAAGAGCGCAGTGGCAGTTGGATGACCACCAAGCGATCAGCTTACTGGACGTGGTGCAGCAGGCGAAACCGGATGTGCTGATTGGCGTGACGGGCGTGCCCGGTTTGTTTAGCCAAACGGTGATTGAAGCCATGGCGCACGGGTGTGAGCGTCCGGTAGTGATGCCGCTGTCTAATCCCACCAGCCGGGTGGAAGCCACACCCGCCGATATTGTCACTTGGACACAAGGCAAGGCGATCATAGCCACCGGCAGTCCGTTTGATGATGTGGTGTATGACGGCCAGCGCTATCCGATTGTGCAGTGTAATAACAGCTACATCTTTCCCGGTGTGGGGCTTGGGGTGATCAGTGCCAACGCCAATCGCGTCACCAATGAGATGCTTCAACAAGCCAGCATCGCGCTGGCGTCGATGTCGCCGATGCGCTCGGGGGGAGACCGATTGCTGCCACCATTGAGCGACATTCAGGCGGTGTCGCGCCACATTGCATTGGCGGTCGCGAAACAAGCGGTGGCGCAGGGCAAAGCACCCGACAGAACGGAAGAGCGATTGTTGGAACGTATTGATGAGGCGTTTTGGCTGGCACAATACAGTGAGTACCGCCGCGTAGCGTCGTAACCGAGTTTGATATGTGGGGTATGTCCTGACATTTGTTAGATGCCCTGAAATTTTGTACATGCTCTGAAACATGCCTTCGTTGATGCTTACAGCGAACGATTAATGTGTAAAGAATGCGGCGTGATAAGTTACCTCACCACAGGGTATGGCGTCTGCCAGCGACAGCGCCATAAAGTATTCCGCAGGCACGCCAGGGTAGGTCAGGTTGGGCTGAGATTGAAAACCAAAGCGTTGGTAGTACTGCGGTTCGCCAAGCAATACGACACCCTGAGCGCCTTGGGCTTTCAACACGGACAGTGATTCACGAATCAGCGCGCCACCGATGCCTTCCCCTTGTCGCTCTGGCACCACCGAGACCGGGCCTAATCCGTACCAATCACATGCGGCACCATCAATGTGAATTGGAGAGAACGCGATGTGCCCAATGATGCCAGTGTCGTCTTCACAGATGAGCGAGAGCGACAGCGCGCCGGCCTCACGCAGTGTCGCGACGATGCGATGTTCCGTCGGTTTCGCACCCGGTTCGTGGTGCGGGTGGTTTTCAAATGCGCGATAAGTGACCTGTTCAATCGAGGTGATGTCAGCAGGTGTTTCTGGTCTGATGTTCATGATTAACCTTTATTTTTGAATACCCAAATGTGGTAGCCATATTGGCCTAAATAGTGTTGGTGAATGTGCAGCTCGCGGCGTAAATCGTTGAGCGCTTGAGAGGTCAACGTTGCCTCGCTGAGTTGCGCCAGTTTTGCGTTGAGCGGCTCCAAGTAGTTGCGCCATGCCTGCGCGCTTTGAGGAAAGCTTTCCACCACCTCGTAACCCGCCGCTTTTGCCTCTTTAAGCCGCTGGTTCTCGGTGACCATCCCCGGATAATTAACCTGCCAAAACTGCTCGGCTTGGGCATCAGGCGTGTGGGTCAGCCACACTAAATCACTGAGAACCAAGTAGCCTTCAGGTTTTAGAAAGCGTTTCCAAGCTTTCAGAGCATGCGGCACCCCCATGATGTACGCACTGCCTTCTGCCCAAAGCACATCAAATTGTGCCGAAGCAAAGGGCATGTCGGTCATGCTGGCGCAGCAAGTTTCGATTCGATGGCCCCATGGATGGCCTGCCACGGTTTCTTTCAAACAGCTGAGGCTGTATTCATCGTTATCCAGTGCCGTAATGTCGAAAGCGGTGTGCTGTGCCAGTAAGCGCGTGGTGGGCCCTTTACCGCAGCCAATCTCCAATAAGTTACCGTCATGACGGGGCAGTGCTTGCAAAGCGCGTAAACTGTCAGCGTCATCGCCGGGGCCCAGTCTGTCGAGGCCTTGGAAAATCGACTCAAAATCAATCATGTACTGTTCGTGTTCATTCATGTCTTTGGACAACCATTTCAACCTCAAGGCATTTTTTTCGCTAAACCCTTGTTTCATTAGCCACTCTAAATGCGCCGCTGGCGCACTTTGTTCAACGCTTTGATGCCATGGCCGCATTGAACTCTTGCCAAGTAAGGCGGCGAGAAGCTCTCTTGCGGACTGCTTTTCGGTGATCGCCGCATCGAGGATCGCAAGCCTTGCTTCTAGCGTTGGTTTATCGATGTTGCCTTCTAAACACGCTTGACACTCTTTGAGCGAAAGCCCACCGGCCTGTAACTGCTGCAACAGTTTGATGCGTTGTCGATCGTGGTCCGAATAGATGCGGTAGCCATTGCTTTGTCGCCGGCCAGTAATTAGTCCCAGTTTCTCGTAATAGAGTAACGTGGAACGGCTCAAGCCGACGTGCTGCGCTAACTCTGAAATTTGATACATGAACTTGGGATCCTCTGCGTTGATGAAGTGAACGATAAACTATGAAGCTTTAGACAGGTCAACCCACTTTTCAACAAAAAGTGAAAAGAAAATGAGCGCGTCACGTGTCGAATACACGCTGTTCTTACTCATACCGACGTTCCGGTGAATGTGATTCGCGATAAGGTGGGGTATACAAACCAAGCCAATTTCAATCGCCAGTTTAAAGCGTATAAACGCGTCAGCCCCAGTGAATACCGCTCGGCCATGAAGCGCTATCGTTAGAGAAAAAAGAAAGAGTAGTGAGAAAGGCGATGGGTTGGGTGAGGTGGGTGGTGTCTATTTGAGGAGTCCAGAAACGGTGAAAGCCCGATGTTGGTAGTAAGCTCAATTGTAGGGTATTGATTTTTAATGTTTTGCATTAATTTATAGAGCATTTCGTATCTTAAAGTGACGTCTTAAATGCGAAAATGCTCTAATTAGTAAAAACTTATAAATCAATTGGTTGTAGATTTGCTATTATTGTATAAGTCCACCCTGTAGCGACTGACATCGGCCACTTTACGCATCTCTTCTTCATTTGCTTTTGTGGTCAATTGCCGCGCAAAACAAATCTTACCGAAAATTTCATGCATAGTTTTTCTTAAGCAATTTTCATTATTTGAAATGTGAGGAGAAGAACATGGCAATCCGATATTTAAAACCGAGTCAGTACATTGAGGAGTTTTATCCTGGATCTGGTATGTGCAGCGCCACAATCATTAATTGGATAAAAATTGGGAAGCTGGGCGGTACTCGAACCCCCACAGGCCGATACCTAGTCTGTATAGACGAGGATGTTGGTAACCCTGCCGATCGAATTTCAGAGTGAGTCAGATTTCTGGAGTCGTAATGGTAGGTCGAGCAAGAAGCAAAGAAACGGCTAACTACCCAGCATTTCTTGTACGAATGAGCCACAGGGGAGAGCTTCGTTTTCGCTTTACAACAGTTGAAGGTGTTAAACGACTTTTCCCTAGTGGCACAACTGAGCAAGAGGCTATTCAAGCTGCATATGTTTATAACATGCAAAATAGGCCAGAACTGACGCAAGACTTCGATCTTAATGAGCCAACCCAATTTCAAAGAGCTATATCAAAAGGGCGTAGAGATAAGTTCAATAAGCCATTAAAGGATTGGCTTCTTGTCGTGTTGGCCCGTGTCAAAGCGGAAGAGAAGCTCTCTAAAGACGTCTTTAGAAACTTAGAACGTGACTGCGAAAGGTTGGAAGAGCACATGGGTAAGTGCTTAACAAAATCGCTGAAGTTACAGCATATCAATGAGCACATTGGTAAATACTATGCTGAGCTCAATAATCGACAGCTAAATGGAAAAATCAGCAATCTGAAAAAGATATTTTCCTATTTGGCTGATGAGAGTGCGATAGAGAGTAACTTTGTTCTTAATAAGAAACAGAGACGTTTATCGAAAGAGGATTACACCAAAGCACGTCACAACTTAGATTATGAAAGCTATCTTCAGATCTATGAAGCAGCGCCACTGTTCTTGAAAGTCGCGATGTCTTTAACCCTAGAGACGACTCATGCTGTGCGAGAAATCTACCGTTTGCGCTATCGAATCAAGAAGCCGAGAGAAGGCGTGTGCGGTATTCTTTGGAATCCAGAGGGTAGGGTGGATTACATTGACGGCCAGCCCATCTACGGAACATTTTATATTCACCGCCAGAAAGTCCAAAAGTCGGAGAGCTCCTCTAGATTTATTGCGATATTTAATCTGAACCGTCTTCGAGCGTTTGCTGATACAGGTGTAGTCAGGGGACGTCAGCGGAACATCCAATAACTCGAAGATCGAGTCAATAAAGCCTTGAAGTGTACGCAATGGCAGAGAGAAAATACCCTTGAGCATCAAGGCAGTTTCAATCGCTGTGTCTGAATACTGAAAGCCTCTACCACGCTTGCCATGATGGGTTTTGCATTGCCACGCATCTATGGCGGTGTCATCTATCCAGAACGTAACTGACCCTCGCTTGCACAGAGCCTTATTGTACTCCGCCCAGTTAGTTATCTTCTTTTTTGCTTTACCCATGTCACCACCGTTCTAGCCATCACAAAGGATCAGATCGCAGAACTTGGAAAAGGTTCAATGGATTTAGGCAACAACGCCCAGAATATTGGTCAGTCACTAAAAGGTGTGAAACCGCTTCACCAAGTAGTCGTTTGGCAGCATGTTGGTTTCTTCCGCTGTTAATTTGGAAAAAGGCTACGTTATTGCTGAGTGCGGCCCACATCCAGCGTTTATCATTATTGCGCTGATGTGAAGTCTCATCAGCCATAATCAGTTTAGATGCTTTTACTGTGTCATGAATTTGAGTATGAGTATCAGCTAAGTATTCAGTGACTCGTCCTTGCGCCGCAGATATTGCACCTGTTGAGAAGTTAAGCTGGAAGACGTCTTTCAGCATAGATTGTATTTTACCTATGCTTTGGTGGTGCTGCGTCGCTTGGATTGCGATAAAGCTATGTAGATTTGGCCCCATTTGAACATCGGGCACAGACTCTGGAAGCTCCGCTTGATGTTTATCACCACACCATGAGCACTCGCCTTTAAAAATTTGATGTTCAACAAGCGTGTATGAGATATCTGGCAAGTCAAAGATTTGGTGTCGTTTATAAGGTTTTCTATTTGGAATAACACACCCACCGCAGTGGCATATCTTATTCGGTAAGTATTGCTCAACCGAGGCACTGTCTTCAACAGGGTGAAGCAGTCGGCGATGGCCTTTATGACCTGGTTGAGCTCCTTGCTTTTTTCCAGATTTATTCCGATTCGGCGAAGTATTTTTAGCTTTATTATGCAGGGGTTGTTGAGATGATGGCACAGAAGAGTTGCGACTATTTTGGTTTAGCCTATCTTCAAGCTCAGCCAACTTATTCCATAAAAAGTGGATGATATCTTTCGCCTCTTCAGGCGAATCGAAATCTGGCGGTGGAGGTAATGTTTTCTTATTCATACCTCCAGATTGCCACCACAAAAAGATCACTCAAGTTGAATGTGGGATCAAGTTAACTCAGTCACATAAATTTGCTGTCAATAGCTCCTTGGTGAATAGTTACCTTTGTGAGATGATTTCTCTTAACTGATCCATCCCTTTTGTATCGCTTACAACAATAGGTTCCTTAATTTTTTTTAATGAATTTCCTTTCTGACTTGGTACTAACACAGCAAAGATTGTGTAATTATCCGCATCATCATCTAGATTATTCAACCCTATTGATTTAGCAATTTTGAGAGCTTCACTTCCATTTTCAACCACTGGTTTTGAAGCCTCATTATTATATATCCAATTACTATTTTCATTATTAGCACAGCCGGATAACACTAATGAAAATAGAATTCCTGTAATCATTTTACAACTTTTCATTATTCACCCTTATTATTAATGAATTCATTTTCTTTAGATTCAGAGCAATAAGGACATTTCATATTGCAGGAATCCTCTGATTCGTGTGTAAGATAGGTATATTTCTGCCGACACTCAAAACAGCCAGTTAAACCAATTATTCCATTTCGGTAATTGGTTGCAATTTGCCATGCCAAGTTCGGATCAATTATGTGTTTCTTTAATGGATCATCAAAGAAACCACAATGAACATTAAATAAATGGCGGTATGCTTTATAAGCACCAACCAATTCTTCTATTTGCAATCTATTTTCTGGATCTTGTGCAGTCATTAAATATACATGTAAAAAATCAGTTGCAGATCGTTTATCATGTTGATTAGCTAATATAGTGCTAATTTTTCTTAGTCGCCCTAACGTAAAATCATTATCCTCATTATCAATTCCTGAATCATTTCGTAAACATCCATACATACGTGGAGATATTGCTGGAATCTCAGACAATATTACATTCTTTCTAAATCCAAGTTTTATCATATCAATTGCTAATTGATAACCTTCTGGCGCAATAGTTAATTTCATTTAAACACCTTTCCACATAAGCGCGCTCTAAATTTAAGATAGAATAATACATCATCATATTTTTTATGATAACCATCACTATCGACTAATCTAGTTGATATAATCGAAGGTCTGTAAATTGGAGAAATATTTATTTGCTTTGAATACAAAGAAAACAGTATTTCCTTAAAAGAAAACTTATTAATTGTATTGTATGACTGACAATCATTAAACCAAAAGAAATGATTAGTATCTGTGCCAGACATGCTGTTAATAATTGCTGATTCAATTAGCATTGTTAAACGCAAAAATGAAACATCCAACAGAGATTTTTTAAAATTTGGGTCTTTCTTAGTATATAAAGACTGAGAATCCTCTTTGTAGCTTAATATATAAGCAGGCACTTTCAATCCACTGAAAAAATCTCTCATAATGGAAAAATCTTCAACAAAACAGGTTTTGTCAGAATTGACGATCACAAATGGATTATTATCAACTCTTTCAGAATTACTTAATAAACTGAAAAGTACATCAGTCATTTCAGTGTTGTAGCAATTTATTTTATTGTTCATTTTCTTTCAATCTTTTCCATATGAGCAGAACTGATTCACCATATTCTTTAGCTTTGTTCTTTAACGCTGGATTTGGTGTGTGATAATTACCGATGGCTTGCGCTATATCATTTGGAGATAGTTCAATCGCTCGACACAAGACCTTCGCTGATAACTCAATGTTCTTATCTACATCTAATAACTCAGCAGGGTCAGAAACATAATTACTACCGTTCCAACGCCAATTAATTTGTTTAATACCGATATCAGTCAATGCTGAAACGCTTACATATTCCCGCACTTTTCGGACAGCATCATCTCGGTTCACCGGATAATAAGAGCCCATAATTGGGTTATTTAAAGCATAGCGATGGGGTGCAACAAAGGATTTATCGCCTGTTCTATGGGAGCTCTCTTTAAGAGCAATAGCATAGAGTAAAAGCGGATCGAGGTTACATTGTTTAGCGTGCTTTTCCCACGAGGTATTAGTTAAATCTACAACAGCAGCCTCGCAAATCGCAGCATTAAAAATGCTTAAAAACAGAAGAAAGCGTTTCATCCTCCCCTCACTTATTCTGAGCATATACGTATATATCAGTATAAATTATAGTAAGACATACATTAGTCGTCAACACACTATCTACGACTAATGCAATTTATTATACATTTATTTACAGTATGCGTAAACAGAGAGGGAGTAAAATTTCACTTATATTCAACATGTTACATAATATAAATAATTAGTGGCATGATACTTATTATCCAAAGAAATTAATAACATTCGCATTAAGTCGAAAATAGGTGTTTTATGGCTTAAGAAAGACAATTCTTTCTTCTGCACCAAAATTGTTATCGGCACATTTTCAAAAAACATTAAGTCACCAAGGGGGTTTTGGTGACTTAATGTATCTCACGTATTAAGTCACCAAAACAGTAGTTACGACTTAGTGTAATCGAAACATTAAGTCACCAATAGGGTGGTTACGGTATAATTAGTTTATGTTAAAATGACTTTTTCTGAACCTTTTCTGGAGTGCTGAAATTCATGTCAGTATCATATGAAGATGCGTTATTGCTAAAGCTGGAAGCAATCCTTGCTGACTGTGAGGAAGCAATAACTGTATGCGCTGATAATGCGGTAAATCTGATCCAACAGTTTATGCAAGAAATAAATAACAAACAGCTATTCTCCCCATACCTGCCAGTAATTCATAACGACAGGGGCTCAGTACGGATTCGATGGGGAATGGTTGTGATGAACAAGGCGACTAAAAAAGTTGGCTCTATGCGTAATGCTCCAACCACAGGTAATGGCGATTTTGACATACGCTATTTTTCAATTCGGTCTGATGAAGTACGCCAACTTATTCAAAAATACGAGGATAAGTTTAAAATTATCAGGGCTGACATTAAGCAAACCAAAAATATTACTAAATCATTGAAAATGAGAATTACACATTTGAAAAAGGGCACAAGAAAAACGGTTATCGGTGTTACTCGCTGATTTTTATGTTTTTTTTGTTTACTGTGAGCCGTAGGCGATCTTTTAGGGGGTACTGTGAGCCGTAGGCGATCCTTTCCCTGTCTTTAAAAACAGCGTAGGGGCGATTTTGAGAGGACTTCCACACATCATCGTGAATAAGCATTGGCGTACAGGCTAAAGTGGCTCAGAATCGCTTAGACGAAGCATATATGATATTAAAAAGCCACTACTTGCATCCATTCACTTTTTTCAGCCATTTTGTGCAGTATTTTACGAATAAGTAGAGGCTTTCCCTTTGGGGAAGATAGCCAGACACAATAAGCTCTGACTATTTTTCTGTAATTTAATATTGAATCTTAATTAATTAATCTTTTCCATATATCCATACTTGAATCTGCTGATATTTTAATTACATCCCAATTAATACCGTAATTACAATCATGGTTGTTTTTAAGTGCCTCCAATACATCTAAACAAAAATTCTTTTTATCATTATCACTTAAATTAAAATAGAAAACATCAAGATCAGTTTTATTAAATTCATCTAATTCTGTTTCACTATCCCAACCGGAAACAATACTTGCATGAATATCTTCAGCACACCACGTTACCGAGAAAAAGTCTTTCTCAGTAACAGTATATTCTTCAACACCTATATTCGACTTGCTTATTATTCTACGCGCTTCCTTTTCAGACTTTGCTTGTACATCAAATGAAGCTAGAGCATAGTTATTGTTATTAAGATTAACCTTATACGATACATTATAGGTATTCATGACTCATCCTCGTTTAATTATTATTAGCTGTGGTAATTAATTATATTTGAGAATTAATAATATATTCGTACAATGCTGAAAGCAATATTTTTGTAAAAATGATAAATACAATATCACCACTTATATAAACACAACAATTCATTATACAATTAATTACCAAATTAACAGAATTAAATTAAATCTTAATTATTCATCTTTAATTAAATAATGAAGTTTTCACTTTGACAAATATATATCTTTATTGTTATTTGCTTGATATGGTACTACTTCTATTTTTTCTCGCCTAACGTATGCCATATAAAAAATTAAATTGGATTTTATTAATGAACCTTAATACCAATACTAATATCATCGAATCAATTGAGATAGACAGAGTAATTGCAATCCGAGAACATGCTATTAGCCTATATAAAGAATCACTCTCTAAAGCAGCAGAGGCTATCGAAATATTAAAAACAATTCCCAATACCAACAATCATTTTCCTCACCAATGCATAGAGGACGATTTAATTGATTTGCAATACCCTAGAAATACTAATGATGATGATAACAGAACACGGTTTGAACTTTGGTTAGACAGAAAGATATGGAAAATGTTTATTGATAAATCTGGTATCAAAACAATCATGAGCAATAAACAAATAGAAAAGTTACATTACGACCTTTACGATATGAAATCGCCTATATTCAACTTTGAGAATGCATTAAGCACTTTTACAAGTTTAAGCGCTAACAAAGCTGATTCATTTAAGAATGGATTGATGGATGCGTTGCAATCTGTCTCATGGGATTACAAGAGTAATAATCCTCGCTATCTTGGCAAAAAAATAATAATGGATAATGCTGTTTCAGTTCGTAAGTATTCAACTAGATTTAATAAGACTGACACCGTTAACGATCTAGTTAGAATATTTTGCATCTTACAAAAAAAGGGTATCCGGAATTTCTGGTTGATAAAATGTCAAAGATGTAAAGAAGAAAATCTTTCTCAGCGGATTATCTGATTGATCCTCTTCAGCCTACTCTACTGCCAATTTTCTGTTTCCACCTTCGCCTGAGTCTTCATAGCGATGCTGACTAGGGAGGACAGCGAGAGCTGGGCAAGCGTCAAAGCGGTTCTGGTTCATGCGCAATCCGGACACCTGCACAACATTCCTCTTGTAAGAAACCGATCAAATTCTCTAGGTGCCCATACTCGGGTATACAGACAATCGTGCGGCTATGTTTCTCCTGCCGGATCAGCCCTACCTTGGCCATGCGCGCAAGGTGATGTGATAGCGTCGAAGCAGGAATACCCAGCCCCTTCTGGATATCTCCGACCGAAGCCCCATCATGGCCAGCTTTGACCAGAAAGCGGAACACGGACAGTCGGTGACTATTCCCTAGCTCAGCTAAGCTGGCTGCAACCTTTTCGTGATCCATAGCACGCCCCAATAATTCGATGTTTCTAGAATTATAGTTGACAGGTCGGATAAACGCAAGTAGGCTGCGTACATCATTTCGATAAAACTAGAAATATAGGAGTAATATTGAATGTCACCTCAACTCCAAGACGCTCTAGGCATGTTCGCCTTTCTCGCTATCGAGCTATCGGTTTTATTCATTGGCATTAGCTTGCTGGTCGGAGTTCTTCAACGTCACATCCCACCATCCAAGGTGGAAGCGTTACTGACTTCCAGTGGGAAGCGAGGCTATTTTCTTGCTGCTGGTTTAGGAGCTATAACGCCCTTCTGTAGTTGCTCGACTATCCCCATGTTGAAAGGGTTGATTCAGGCACGGGCCGGTTTTGGGCCGATGATGGTGTTTCTTTTCACATCTCCGTTGCTGAATCCTATCGTCGTCGGCCTGCTGGTTGCCACGTTTGGATGGACACTTACTGCTATCTATGTGCTCGCCGCTTTGGTGGTCGCGGTAGGTGCCGGATGGCTGCTTCACACGCTTGGCTTCGAGCGTTATGTGCGCCGGACGGCGACACAAGAGAGCAGTGGATGTAGTTCATCAGCAAGCCCGTGCAGTGCTACATCGACCGCATCGAGTTGCGGCACCAACAGCTGCGACACCACTCCGAAGACGGCTTCTTGCGGGGCTGATAGGAAGACAACAGTCTCTACGTCTAGCGAATGCTGTGACAGTCAACCCACTGTCACGGTTAAGAAAGAAGGGAAGTACAATGGTGTGTGGCGGGAAGCTTGGTCGGACTTTATCGATGTGTTGCCTTACCTGCTCATCGCTATTGCGATTGGCAGCGTGATCTATGGTTTCATGCCCACTGACTTATTGGAGCAGTATGCAGGCCCAGATAATCCCTTTGCCATTCCAGTTGCCGCTGTCATCGGCGTGCCGTTGTATATTCGCGCTGAAGCCGTCATACCTCTGGCAGCGGCTCTGATGGCCAAAGGCGTGGGTGCCGGGACGGTGCTTGCGTTGATCATCGGCAGTGCCGGAGCCAGCCTGACTGAGCTCATTCTGTTGCGCTCTTTGTTCACGCTGAAGCTTTTAGCGGCGTTTTTAGCAGTCATTTTTGCTATGGCGATGATTGCCGGTTACGCCACCTACCTGTTTTTCTGATCAAGGCGGGAGATGATTAATTCGTTAAGCCTTCCTGGTTACCAGTTGGTGGATTCTGATGAGCAGAATGAAGACATACATTTTCGGCTTGAAGCACCTACACCAGTAGCCTGCGAGGGGTGCTGCGTGCAGGGTGAGTTCGTGCGGTTCGGCAAGCGTGATGTTCCCTATCGTGACCTGCCCATCCACGGCAAGCGGGTCACCCTCTGGGTAGTTCGTCGCCGGTACACCTGCCGGGCCTGCAAGACCACCTTCAGGCCCCAGCTACCGGAGATGGTGGACGGCTTCCGCATGACGCTGCGGTTGCATGAGTACGTGGAGAAGGAAGCCTTCAATCACCCCTACGCCTACGTGGCTGAGACAGTTATCAAGAGTAAACTATTAAAAATCCATTAAAATCAATACTTTCACTTTGAGAACATGTATTTAAAGTAAATAACAATTAAAGCCTGTATCTTAGTTATCACTTGAGATACAGGCTTTTTATTTATTCGTTCATATAATTAAACAGTTTGCCTAAAAAATCATCGCTAATGGTTAATTGATACTGTTTTTCAACGAGATTTCGAAGTTCCATAACGAGAAGCAAAGAGTTCTTATAGGCTTCATATAGTTCTAATTCATTTAATCGGGCAGTAGTCTTTTTAAACTTTTCATAGTTTTCAGGACTAATTTCTTTTTCAAGATTCTTTGTCATATTAAACCAATTATCGGCATTTTCTTCCGCAATTCGAATGAGTTGTAGTATATTTTTTTGTAATTGAGATAAAAGTTCCAGTGAACGTGCATTTTCCCCTCTTTTAAGAACATTAATCCCCATTAACCATAGGTTGGAAAAATTATTCAATAAAAAATTTACGTTTTCTTCTGTAAGTCTATTTGGTCCCGGACCTTCCAACTCTGATAAATACAATTCTAGTTGTCCTGTTTCATCATAAATAAACATTGCTTTTGTGTCAGGAATGTAGCCTGATTCTTTGAATGAAGGAATAATATTCATTTCGTTTTCGGAAAGGAAATGAAATTCACCACGTATTAGATTTTCAAAAATTACTACTTCCGTACCGTACTCATTTTGATAGAGTAAAGTGTAGGAAGCGACTTCATTTAGCCATTTTGCTGAATCAAAGGTGGAAATTGTATCATCTTTTAGAAAAACGTAATATTCTATATCAGAGTATTGATCTCCCTCTCCTTTTGTAAAAGAGCCATACATCATACAAGCAGATATTCGTTCATCTGACTGGACAAGTTCCTTAACCCTTGCCATTAGTTCCTTTTGTTTTAACAATTCGATTCCTTCTTTCTTTATTTTGATTCAGGGAGAAATAAAAAATCCTCCCAAATAATGTTGGAAGGATTAGTCATGTCACTTTTTAAGACACTCAAATAAAACTATTTAGCCTTTTTAGCTATTCAGTCTTACATTTATTTAGTATATGGAAAAATGGGCAGACTAATCCTAAGTTTTTAAACTGAAATATACTATTTCATTTGTTAAAAATTAGATTAGTTCTTCATTGTCCACCCATCTCTCCTTTCGATTAATAGTATATTAATTTTAACACTTCAAAGTTCAAAGCACAAGTTGGTGAAACTCATAGATTAACTATTCTCTAATGTACAAATCTCCGTATAATTTTTGGATCTGGTTCCTTAATCTTATATTTTCCTCTTCTAATTCCTTTACTCTTGTTTTTAAGGTTTTAATAAGGACTTCTTCAGAACGGGAGCTTTTCTTGGGTTTTGATATTACATTTTCTGTTTTTTGCTGTTTTCGGAGAGATTCAATCCTTTGCCTAATATCATGTTCCTTATAAAGCCATGATTTAGAAACATTAGCTTCCTTTGCAACTGTGTTAAAATTAATAGTCTTACCTTCAAGCGATAGTTTAGAGATAACCTTGTCTACATTTTCTCTAGTCCGCCTGGACTTTTGCTTTGCCAAACGCACAATTTCCTCTGTATTTCGTACCTGTTTAACCATCTAACTAATCCCCTTCAGGCTGCCAATTATTTGCTCTAGTCGCTCTTTAACACGGTTATTAGTCTCTATTTGCCTTTGCCATTGCTTTTCCTTAGCGACTGCCAATAACTCCTCAGAACATAAGCACGCCTGTGGCGTGAGCATCGCGGCAGTGCCGCTCTATTCCTAGGCAACTCCCTTCTCGTCTTTTATACTCTGCTCTATGTATATTCCCAGACCCGCTAAATTATTATTTCAATACGATGACGGATGGAACCGTTTCATTGATAATAACCCTGTCGATGAATGGCAGCTCCTCTGTGTTGAAAAGATGCTCGCCTGTAGCACTTGCGCAATGGGCGTTCGTCGTTATTGCTGTTCTTCTCCCGAATGCACGCATTCCCGTTTCTTTTGTCAAACCTGTAAATCCAAAGCCTGCAGTGCCTGTGGCCTCAAAGGCACCGAACAATGGATTGCCCAGCAGCGTCATATTTTGCCAGACTGCGAATGGCAACATATCACCCTCACTATGCCCCACCTCCTTTGGCCTTTCTTCAACAATAACTGGCACTTACTTAACCAACTCTTTCGCTGCGCCACCCGTGCCATGCTTAAACACGCCACGCGTCTTGGGCTAGAAATTGGCATTTTTTGTGCGCTACATACTTATGGCCGCCAACTCAATCAACATCCGCACATTCATTTATCGGTCACACGAGGCGGTCTCACCCAATATGACACCTGGAAACCGATTTTTTTCAAAAAGAAAGACGTCGAAAAGGTCTGGCGCAGTGCCGTTATTCGTCTCCTTCGAGACGGCTATTTTCAGTTACAACCGAATAAATTGCCTGGGTTCGGGCACATTCGCGATTACCCAACGTGGTGTCGTTACCTCAATGCCCAGTTTCAACGTTATTGGAAAGTGCATTTTGCCAAAAAGACCCGAGGTGCTTGGCACAACGTGAAATATCTAGGTCGATACCTTAAACGTCCCCCTA
The DNA here is from genome assembly GCF_011046025.1 of Proteus sp. ZN5. Taxonomy (GTDB): domain Bacteria; phylum Pseudomonadota; class Gammaproteobacteria; order Enterobacterales; family Enterobacteriaceae; genus Proteus. Next base: position 30,154 of record NZ_CP047640.1, on the reverse strand, counting down.
TCTCGGCGTCTCAGTTGAAACACTACAGCGGAGGCACCGTGGTCCATCATTACTATGATCACCACAGCCAGCAATATCGGCGACAGACCTTATCCCAAGAAGAGATGATACGACGTTATGTCAGCCATATCCCAGCCCGGCATTTTAAAATGATCCGCTATTACGGTTTTTTAGCCAATCGCAAACGTGGGCGCTTATTACCTAAAGTGTATGACGCGTTAGATATGAACCATCCTAACGTGCTTGAAAAACCGGGGTTTGCGGCATTGATTAAAGGATTTTTAAACACGGATCCGTACCAATGCATTTTATGTGGAAATCGACTGCGGTTTATGAGTGCAGAAAAAGGCATACATGCCGTCACTTTGCTGTCAGAAAGGCGAGATAAAATGGCTAAAAAACGATGGTTACAAACCGCGGACTAGGATCAGTGTGCCTATTATTTCAGTTTTTGGCTAAAAATAGTGCGATTACACGTTACCATGGTTAGGTTTAAATACGACATAGACCCTTTAGCAGACTCTGATACCGAAACATATCGTTATAGATCCGTTAAACCATTCATCCATTTTCCTAACCATCAAGGAACGTTTCTACGGCATCTGGGACGCTACCACACGGCCCCAGGCAGAAGCCGCCCTGGACGAGTGGATAGCCACCATCCCGAAGGGCCAGAAGGAAGTCTGGAGCGATCTGGTCAGGGCTGTAGGCAACTGGCGCGAAGAGATCATGACCTACTTCGAGACGGACATGCCCGTCACCAACGCTTACACGGAGTCCATCAACCGACTGGCCAAGGACAAGAACCGTGAAGGACGTGGTTACTCCTTCGAGGTGATGCGGGCACGAATGCTCTACACCACGAAGCACAAGAAGAAGGCCCCGACCGCGAAGGTCTCTCCGTTCTACAAGAAAACCATCGGTTACGGACTGCCGGACTTCGCAGAGGAACTCAACTACGGGGTCGATCTATCAACCATCTGATAATGGTATCAGGTTGGTGGGGTAAAGGTGCCCCATCAACCATTAAATCCGTATACCCCAAAAAAAACCAATTCACGAATTTCAAAATAGTGTAGGGCTATATATATCTGATAATGTGCGAACTAATAATAAAAATTTTGAAACTGAATTTTTCATCGTTAAGTGGTACAAAAAAGGCACAATGCATCTATTATTTAAAAGTGAAAGTTTGATAAATAATACTAATGATTTGATCGCAAAACTTTTCCCCTCAGCATTGCCGCCTTTGTGATACACATTCACAGTCAAGGTATCGAGGTATATCTACACACATCAGATATACCTCAATTAATCCTCACACAGTAATACCACATAGAATAAGCCTCATATAAACCTCAGTTATGCATCACACCCACATCTAAATGATATATTTTCATTTTCATTATGATTTTTACACCCTGATATTTCTCAAATTAATCTCACATCAACCTCTTGCGACACTCAACTTCCACTGTTAAAATTACAAACATACTCAATATCGCATCAAATAAATCTCAGATGCATCACATTAACAATTAGAGGCTTCAAATGCGTATTTATATAGATGATGGTTCTACTAACATAAAAATGCTGTGGGAACAGGATCAGGAAGGTGAAGTAATTAAAATTAGTCCTAACAGCTTCAAACGCGGTTGGGGTACGGCTTTTGGTACTGGCAAACCATTCAACTATACCGTTGATAACGAGAAGTATTCATTCGATATTATTGATCCTGACAATTTGCCAACTAACAACGTAGCTTGGCAGTATAGCCCTCTAAACGCAGTTGCAGTGCAACATGCACTTCAGATTAGCGGTTTACCTCCCCAAGAGGTTGAAATCGTTGTCACTCTACCATTGGCAGAATTTTACGATCAGGATGCGCAATATCGAATGGATAACATCCAACGCAAAAAAGATAACTTAATGCGCGAAGTTCAAGTAAGCCGGAATGAACCTTTCAAAATCAAAAAAGTAACCGTTCGTCCTGAGTCAATTCCTGCGGGTATATCTTTGTGTGATGAATTAAGACCCAATCATTCTGTACTGATTATTGATATTGGAGGCACCACAACTGATATCTCAATGGTTTCTGGTCAAATGACGTCTGTATCACGCATTTTTGGTGATCCTACGCTTGGCGTATCATTGGTGACTAACGAAGTCAAAAGAGCTTTGGCGAACGCTTCAACAGAAACATCCAGCTATAACGCAGATCAACTCATTATTAACCGGCACGATGAAAACTATCTGTTAGATAACATCAACAGCGTTGATGATATTCAGATGGTGAAAGATGCCATGAATAGCAGTATTGAACGACTAAATACCCGTGTGCTCGATGCGGTCAGCACCTTTAAGGGCTATACACATGTCATGGTTATTGGTGGTGGAGCTGCGCTTTCCGCTGATGCAATCAGAAAGAAAATAGCAATCCAACCAGAACGTTTCTACGTGGCTGAAGAACCTCAGTTTGCTTTGGTTCGGGGTCTGAAATTATTAGGATAACGTTATGAAACAAGAGCGTAAAAAGATAATTTTGTATCTTCGTCCCGAACTCAGCGAGGCTGATAAATTCGCAATTAAAAAGATTGAAGAATCGCCGGTTCAAACTGAAGCAGTACGTACAGCGTTACTGGCAGGGATCGCATTAGGGGAAATTGATGATAGATTGCCTTCTTTGCTGGCTTCAATTCTATCAGACAGGACAAAGGCTGATACCTTCAAAGTAATGTTAGATTCCTTTCTAACTGTTGATAGTGACGGCACTCATGCTCACAATAAAGTAAATTTGAGTCAGGCAAAACGGGCGTTACTGACTGATAAAGTAAAAATAGAGAAGGAGCCCCCAAGTCAGGCAGCACAGAATTTGAAAGGTTCATTACCAGATTGATGGGTGGTGTATGTCCGAACAAGTGTATGGTGAGACTTTAAAGTTCTTCGCCGATTGGCAGAAACACGAAAAGAAACGTTCCTGTCTTAACTTTCAAAAGGTAGTTTCCAGATCTGGCGTTCCTACCCTTAACATCGAGATAGCACCTCTTGAAAAGGATGGAACTGCAAGATGGGAACAGAAAATGACTATTCAGTTATCCTTAAAAGAATTGACTCAACTCACTGCATTAGTTCTTCTATCAAAGAAGTATATTGATAATCTAGATGCCCGATATCATGGGGGTCATAGAAACAAAGGGTTGTCTGTCTTTGATAATGGCAAGTCAGGAATGATTTTCTTGATCTCTGAAGCAGGACAGACGCTAGAACACGGTATAGATCAATACCAACGTTTGGAACTTGCTGTGTTCATCGTACAGCAGCTATCCGCAGCGTTAAAAATAAGTTATGCATGTACTGTTGTAACGCTAAAAAGTCTGTATTTGAACGACACTCATTAACTGAGAAGCCTAAACATTTGTTTGGGCTTTTTTTTTCAATCATAAATGAATTTACATTTTTAGCTCTGAACAGCGAGAGACATGAAAACTTGTTTTCGTGTCGGTGTCGCTGTTGAACAAACGAGCAAAGCGAGTGCGTTAGAAAGCATAAGAAAATTGTCCACAGTGAAGCACATCTTAGCATATTAAGATCTTTTCTTTCTTTTTAGATCTTAAAACATTAAAACCTTAGATATGGGGATATATTCATAATAATCATTTAGTTACGATATTAAAGGTCGTCGCTGATGCAGTGAAAGGTCGTCGCTGATGCAGTAAAAGGTCGCCGTTGATGCAGTGAAAGGTCGCCGTTGATGCAGTGAAAGGTCGCCGTTGATGCAGTGAAAGGTCGTCACTTGTAAAGTATATGCGGTTAATTATTAACCAAGGTTCATTATTTAATCAAAAAAATCCTATCCTATTAATTAATATTAGTTTATTTTCTAATTTTGTTGTGGATAAGTACGATTTTCTTAAATGTTTTGTAATATTCCACTACCGAAAAAGTATATTTTTGATTTGCTGCAAAAGGTCGCCGTTGATGCAGTTAATCAATAAAAAGGTATTTTTCTGCTGGTGGCTAAAGGTCGCCGCTGATGCAGTATAAATATATACTTCTATCATAATTTAATCCATATATATCAACACGTTATGCAAAAGGTCGCCGTTGGTGCAGTATAGTCATAAAAAAAGGTACTTTTCTATTAAAGGCTAAAGGTCGCCACTTGTGCAGTATATAACGGTGTAAATGCTTAAAATAAATCCTTATATATCATATTGTTACACTAAAGGTCGCCGTTGATGCAGTACGGTCATAAAAAAAAGGTATTTTTCTGCTGGTGGCTAAAGGTCGTCGCTAATGCAGTATAGAATGGTGTAAGCATGTATATATAATCCATATATATCAATCGGTTATGCTAAAGGTCGTCGTTGGTGCAGTATGATCATAAAAAAAAGTTATTTTTCTGTTTAAGGTAAAAGGTCGTCGTTGATGCAGTATAGAGTAGTATGGTGGACTTCATTAACTTACTGTTTATCAGTATGTTAACGAAAGGTCGCGACATATGCAGTTTGTCATATGGAAATTTCGTTAACTGACTTGGCAATAAGCCGTCATGGAAGTATTGCTAATGTGAGAGGTAACATACTTTATGTATTTATTATCACAACGTTAAGGCTATTTTCGTCTGGTGTTCAATACTCCACCAGCTACGTATTACTTTAAAGGTCACTTTGCTTTTAGACAAAACAACCTTTAGAATATATACCTATCATGTTGGAATTGAGTCTTTTGTGATGAAAAAGAAGCAAATCAGTAACTTAACACTTTATACTAATGTTCGTCATTCTGATGATTTCAATCTTTCTCTCGCCAGCTTACCTATACCGGCGAAAAGAGTGCTGTTTCTTATTCTCGCTCAGATATCTGATCCTAGAGAATCTGTTGATGAAGATGAAATATGCTTTGAGGTTAAAGCTAAGGAGTATGCTGAAATTTGTGACGTGGACCTTTCAACTGCGTATAAATCCCTTCCACTCGCCGTAGATACTCTGTTGAGCTCTCACATATATGAAGATCTAAGTGAGGAAGGTTTTAAACGAGCTTCAAAAACCAACATTACAACGAGTGCTACATATTACTTTGACGAAGGCTACTGCAAAATATTCTTTAACCGTAGGGTATTTCCCTATTTCTTTGAATTATCAAAAAAATTCACGACACAAAACCTTTTTTATGTAGCTAGATTATCGGATGCTAGTTTGGCAAATCTATATCAGCTAATTATGAAACGGTACTCTAAACGTAATACTATTGCCGAATATAAAACGTCTTTCACAATTGGAGTTGACGAACTTAAGGACGAAATGTGGCTGTTCAATATAGATAAGAAAGGCAATAAGGAATATCTCTATCAAAGCTATAAGTATTTTGGTCAGTTTTTAAAGCGGCTGGCGGTTAGTTTGGGTGAACAAACGAATATCAAGGATGTTTCAATTGCGATTGAGTCACGTAAAGGACGCAAGGCTTCTGTGTTACGCATATCCTATGTTATTCACAATGAAAAAGTGGGTGGTTCTATGCCTACCGATAAGGAACTGGACGAGCTCGAAAAGCAGATAGGTTTATTATAGTAATGATGTATAAAAATAAACGATTACAAGAAAAAATTACTCAGTTCAGTTTGCAGAACCCGAATTATAAAAAAAATGCTATGTTGAACCATATTCAGGATGATTTATTTGAAATGAAATCATCAGGCATGTCTTGGAATGCGATTATGGATGCTTTACCGGCTTACGGCTTGATGGTCAGTGATAGCAGTTTTAAAAAATTTTTGAAGAAATCCAGAGAACAAGAATAATAGCATGATCGGTCATATTTCATTTTGTAAAAGTCGCCATGAAATATGCCAACATACAAAAGATGGTGTAGTTACATGGGCGTTCCACCTTGAACAGCCGCGCCTAGAGAAAAGGGGGAGAAAAAAAGAGAAAAAAAGAGAAAAAAGCGCGAGTCAGGGGCGCAGATGTGTAAGTTTCGCTCCTGTATTTGTTGAACGCTTATTTGTATGTTGGCATATTTGGTTATGATTCTTTCTTTCTAAGAACAGGAGTTTCATGTGATGCTTGATAGCTATATTGGTTCATTGCTGAAGTACCTCCACCAGCTTGACTCTCTTTTTCGAGATACAAAGGTAATTTCAGCCCTTACCTGTGTCATTCCACCGGTAGAAAATGGTTGTGATGATATCGGTAAATGCATTGAGCCGGTTGTGAATTGGGGTTCTCATGCCTATACATCGGTTATCTCATGTTGGCAGGACTTATACATTTCTCCGTTGTACTCACAAAAGTTTGCGAGGCGAACAGCCGGATATGTACAGTTATCAACTGCGGCTATGGAACTTGCTGATCATCTAATCAAAATCAATACCGTAAAAAACAATATCAGAAGCTCGGTTGTCGCACTGCCGAAATCTGAGCGTTTCAGAATTTTGCGTAAACATCTGAGTAACGTAATGACACTGCATTTGTACCGGAACATTCCTGTATTTAACTCTGACGATGTGATCACTCATGCTTCATATACGTGGGGCTTAAAAGGACTCATGCAGAAAACAGACCCTGTTAAGCTTTATCAGCTCATAGCTGACATAGCAAAAGGCAACGCTGAGTTACAGGACTTAATGGATAAAATCCAAGAGTGCCCTGCTAATAGGCTCAGAATAAAGCGTAGCGTTACGCCGCAGCCGATCTGCAACCTAACCTTTGCCAGTGGGAAAAAACGCTGCATAAACGCTCCTGTGCCGTTTTTGATAGTGCAGGATCAGGATTTTAAAGTAAGTCCCCTGCCATTGTTTACTGCTGAAGCAGACAGACAGGAGCGTTCTGACAAACACAAAACGACTCTCCTTGGCGTGTTTAGGGGGCAACAGATAATTAAGTTGGAAAAATGATGAAGAAAAAAACACAACGGGAATTCTCAACCGCTCGTTTTTACTCTTGTGCTTCAGTTGCCATGTTTTCGTTGATGGGGTGCGTCTCATTGGAGGAACGTGAAAGAGTTGCGTTTGAACTCGTAACAAATGAACCAAACCAAGAGAATATTCAATCTTATCTGAAGCTGGCTGAAGAACTACAAAGAAAGCAGGTTGATGAAGCCAGACAAGCGGCAGATGCGGCTACGTATGAGCGAGACAAAGAGCTCAATGAATATTTCAAACAGTATGGGAGGACCTATAAAAAATGATGAACAACACAGCGTTGTTACAGCACATAGCCTCTGAATTTATAGCCCATTCAGGAGTTCCTGCGAAACCGGCATTTGATAAAATTAGTGCAGGTGATGAAACATTCATTAATGAACTGTCACCATCGGATCTGCTTGAATTACTCGAAAACCCCCTGCCTATTATCATCAATACTTTGACCGGTGAGCATCATTCCGCAATACATAGCCACAGTGACGATATATTGCCCGACTGTACAAACTATGCATATGGGATAGGGTATGAGTCTGCTACTGCTTTGTTTGTATTGGTAGAGGGGATTGAGAGTTACTATCTCGCGCTTAAAGCAAAAGCATATCTGAAGAACCAAAATTATTTGCCGTTCCTGATAAAATTTAACGGTTTAGACAAACATCCTGACAGCCAAAATCTATACTATTAATCACAGAGAAATCATTATGAAATTAGCCTACCCACGCACCAAAGAAAACTACACCCTTAAAGTATTACGTTTGTATGCCCTTACTGAAATATTTGTAACCCCGCCAGTTGTGACCGGTGATATCTATACCGTAGATCTAGCACTGCTGCATATTATGACCCCTAACAATCACTTTAAAGATGAAAGTAAAATAGCGAGTCTAAAACATTCCTATACACATGGCGAAAAGGTTTCACCACTATTGGGGGTCGTCTCAGAAAACGGAAAATAAAGCACGCTAAGCCGGTGGCAGCGGTCGCAATGGCCTAAACTTCCCCGCACCGACCTTGGCGCTGCTGCGCCATAGGTAATCGCCGGTCAGGTTGATGTGCTCCCACCCCAGCGGCGACAGATATTGCAACAATGTGTCGTCCAGCGCCGTGCCGTTGCCACGCAAAGCACTGGTGGCACGCTCCAGATATACCGTGTTCCACAACACGATGGCCGCCGTCACCAGATTGAGGCCGCTGGCCCGGTAGCGCTGCTGCTCAAAACTGCGGTCGCGGATTTCACCCAATCGGTAGAAGAAGACCGCCCTGGCCAGCGCGTTGCGCGCCTCGCCCTTATTCAGCCCCGCATGGACGCGGCGGCGCAGCTCCACGCTTTGCAGCCAATCCAAAATGAACAGCGTGCGCTCGATGCGCCCCAGCTCGCGCAACGCCACGGCCAAGCCGTTCTGGCGCGGGTAGCTGCCGAGTTTGCGCAGCATCAGCGAAGCCGTTACCGTGCCTTGCTTGATGGAGGTGGCCAGCCGCAGAATTTCATCCCAATGGGCGCGTATTTGCTTGATGTTCAGCCTGTCGCTGCTAATCATCGGCTTGAGCGCGTCATAGGCGGCATCGCCCTTGGGGATGAATAGCTTGGTTTCGCCCAAGTCACGGATACGCGGCGCGAAGCGAAATCCCAGCAAATGCATCAAGCCAAACACGTGATCGGTGAAGCCTGCCGTGTCGGTGTAGTGTTCCTCGATGCGCAAGTCCGACTCGTGGTACAGCAGGCCATCAAGCACGTAAGTTGAATCACGAATGCCCACGTTGACCACCTTGGCACTGAAGGGCGCGTACTGGTCGGAGATATGGGTGTAGAAAGTCCGTCCTGGACTGCTTCCATACTTCGGGTTGATATGACCAGTGCTTTCTGCTTTGCTGCCGGTTCTGAAGTTCTGGCCGTCCGACGATGACGTGGTGCCGTCACCCCAGTTGCCGGCGAAGGGTTGCCGAAACTGCGCATTCACCAGCTCGGCCAGCGCCGTCGAATAGGTTTCATCGCGGATGTGCCAGGCTTGCAGCCAAGACAGCTTGGCGTAGGTGGTGCCAGGGCAGGACTCGGCCATTTTGGTCAGACCCAGGTTGATCGCGTCGGCCAGGATCGTCGTCAACAGCAAGGTTTTGTCCTTGGCCGTGTCGCTGGTCTTCAGGTGTGTGAAGTGGCGGGTGAAGCCCGTCCATTCATCGACCTCCATCAGCAACTCGGTGATTTTGAGGTGCGGCAGCAGCATAGCTGTCTGGTCGATCATGGCTTGCGCGGCGTCTGGTACTGCCGCGTCCAGCGGCGTGATCTTCAGGCCTGACGCGGTGGTGATGATGGCATCCGGTAAGTCGTTGGCCGCAGCCATGCGGTTGACTGTGGCGAGTTGCGCCTCCAACAATTCCAACCGGTCATGCAGGTATTGGTCGCAGTCGGTGGCCACTGCCAGCGGCAATTCGCTGGCCAGCTTCAAAGTGGCGAACTTCTCGACCGGCACCAGGTATTCGTCGAAGTCCTTGAACTGGCGAGAACCCTGCACCCAGACATCACCGGAGCGCAGCGCGTTCTTCAGCTCCGACAGGGCGCATAACTCGTAGTAACGCCGGTCGATGCCGTCGTCGGTCAGAACCAGCTTTGCCCAGCGCGGCTTGATGAATGCGGTTGGCGCATCGGCGGGCACCTTGCGCGCGCTGTCGCTGTTCATGCCGCGCAGCATGTCGATGGCATCGAGCACACCCTTGGCGGCGGGCGCAGCCCGCAATTTGAGCACGCCCAGGAACTGCGGCGCGTAGCGGCGTAGCGTGGCATAGCTTTCACCGATGTGGTGCAGGAAATCAAAGTCGGCAGGCCGCGCCAATGTTTGCGCTTCGGTGACGCTGGCGGCGAAGGTGTCCCAGGGCATAACGGCCTCGATGGCGGCGAACGGATCGCTGCCGCTTTGCTTGGCCTCAATCAACGCTTGACCGATGCGCCCATACATCCGCACCTTGTCGTTGATCGCCTTGCCGGAAGCCTGGAACTGCTGCTGATGCTTGTTCTTGGCCGCGTTGAACAGCTTGCCGATGATGCGATCGTGAAGGTCGATGATTTCATCGGTGACGGTGGCCATGCCTTCGATGGCCAGCGCTACCAGCGTGGCATAGCGTCGTTGCACCTCGAACTTTGCCAGATCAGCAGGCGTCATCTGGCCACCTTCACGAGCGATTTTGAGCAGGCGGTTCTGGTGAACCTGCCGCTCGATGCCTGCGGGCAGATCAAGTGCTTGCCAGGATTTCAGGCGCTCAATATGTTCGAGCATGTGGCGAGAGTTCGGTTTGGCAGGCGACTGGCGCAGCCATGCCAGCCACGTCACTTTACTGCCGTCCTTGCGCTTGAGAAGTTCGTCCAGGCGCTGACGGTGGGGTGATAACAAAGAATCGGTCAGCGCCGCGTAAATGCGTCGGTTGGCACGGGTGATGGCCTCGGCGCTTGCGCGCTCGATGGCATTCATGGCGGGCAGGATAATGCTCTGCCGCCGCAGATTCTCGACAAGTGCGCTCGCCAGCACGATGCCTTTGTCGGTCTGCAAGGCCAGCTCGGTCAATGTATGCACGGCTTGCCGATAGTGGCTCATGGTGAAGGGCTTGAACCCAAAAACCGTTTGCAGCTCGACCAAGTGCTCCCGCCGTGTCTGTTCGCGCTGGCCGTACTCGCTCCAACTTTCCACTGGCATCTTGAGTTGCGCGGCCACCATGCGCAACAGGGGCGGAAACGGAGGCTCATCGACGCCCAAAAAGGTGCCAGGGAATCGCAAGTAGCAAAGCTGCACAGCGAAGCCCAATCGATTCGCGGCGCCGCGACGCTGACGGATCACCGACAGGTCGGTTTCGTTGAACGTGTAGTGCCGTATCAGTTCGTCTTTGGCATCTGGCAGTGCCAGCAGGCTTTCGCGCTCGGTGGCGGACAGGATTGAGCGGCGTGGCATGGTCAGTCTTCCCGCAGGTACTGGTACAAGGTTTCGCGGCTGATGCCGAAGTCACGGGCCACCAAGGTTTTTTGGTCGCCTGCCGCAACTCGCCGTTTCAACTCGGCAATTTGTTCGCTGTTCAGCGATTTCTTTCGTCCCCGGTAGGCACCGCGCTGCTTGGCCAGCACGATTCCCTCGCGCTGACGTTCGCGGATCAGGGCGCGCTCGAACTCAGCGAAGGCTCCCATGACCGACAGCATCAGATTGGCCATCGGTGAGTCCTCGCCGGTGAACTTCAGCCCTTCTTTGACGAACTCCATGCGCACGCCCCGTTGTGTCAGCCCTTGGACGATGCGGCGCAGGTCATCAAGGTTGCGTGCCAGCCTGTCCATGCTATGCACCACCACGGTGTCGCCCTCGCGGACGAAGGCCAGCAGCCTTTCCAGCTCGGGACGCTGGGTGTCCTTGCCAGAAGCCTTGTCGGTGAACACCCGCGCCACCTGAACACCCTCCAATTGCCGTTCCGGGTTCTGGTCGAAGCTGCTGACGCGGACATAGCCGATGCGTTGACCTTGCAAGATGCCTCCAAAGGCAAAAGTGTCAGGATGAAATCTATTACCTTTGACGGAATATGTCAATCAATAGGAAATTTAACTCTATTCTGACATCGTTTGCACATGGTGTCGTTTTCAGAAGACGGCTGCACTGAACGTCAGAAGCCGACTGCACTATAGCAGCGGAGGGGTTGGATCCATCAGGCAACGACGGGCTGCTGCCGGCCATCAGCGGACGCAGGGAGGACTTTCCGCAACCGGCCGTTCGATGCGGCACCGATGGCCTTCGCGCAGGGGTAGTGAATCCGCCAGGATTGACTTGCGCTGCCCTACCTCTCACTAGTGAGGGGCGGCAGCGCATCAAGCGGTGAGCGCACTCCGGCACCGCCAACTTTCAGCACATGCGTGTAAATCATCGTCGTAGAGACGTCGGAATGGCCGAGCAGATCCTGCACGGTTCGAATGTCGTAACCGCTGCGGAGCAAGGCCGTCGCGAACGAGTGGCGGAGGGTGTGCGGTGTGGCGGGCTTCGTGATGCCTGCTTGTTCTACGGCACGTTTGAAGGCGCGCTGAAAGGTCTGGTCATACATGTGATGGCGACGCACGACACCGCTCCGTGGATCGGTCGAATGCGTGTGCTGCGCAAAAACCCAGAACCACGGCCAGGAATGCCCGGCGCGCGGATACTTCCGCTCAAGGGCGTCGGGAAGCGCAACGCCGCTGCGGCCCTCGGCCTGGTCCTTCAGCCACCATGCCCGTGCACGCGACAGCTGCTCGCGCAGGCTGGGTGCCAAGCTCTCGGGTAACATCAAGGCCCGATCCTTGGAGCCCTTGCCCTCCCGCACGATGATCGTGCCGTGATCGAAATCCAGATCCTTGACCCGCAGTTGCAAACCCTCACTGATCCGCATGCCCGTTCCATACAGAAGCTGGGCGAACAAACGATGCTCGCCTTCCAGAAAACCGAGGATGCGAACCACTTCATCCGGGGTCAGCACCACCGGCAAGCGCCGCGACGGCCGAGGTCTTCCGATCTCCTGAAGCCAGGGCAGATCCGTGCACAGCACCTTGCCGTAGAAGAACAGCAAGGCCGCCAATGCCTGACGATGCGTGGAGACCGAAACCTTGCGCTCGTTCGCCAGCCAGGACAGAAATGCCTCGACTTCGCTGCTGCCCAAGGTTGCCGGGTGACGCACACCGTGGAAACGGATGAAGGCACGAACCCAGTTGACATAAGCCTGTTCGGTTCGTAAACTGTAATGCAAGTAGCGTATGCGCTCACGCAACTGGTCCAGAACCTTGACCGAACGCAGCGGTGGTAACGGCGCAGTGGCGGTTTTCATGGCTTGTTATGACTGTTTTTTTGTACAGTCTATGCCTCGGGCATCCAAGCAGCAAGCGCGTTACGCCGTGGGTCGATGTTTGATGTTATGGAGCAGCAACGATGTTACGCAGCAGGGCAGTCGCCCTAAAACAAAGTTAGACATCATGAGGGTAGCGGTGACCATCGAAATTTCGAACCAACTATCAGAGGTGCTAAGCGTCATTGAGCGCCATCTGGAGCCGACGTTGCTGGCCGTGCATTTGTACGGCTCCGCAGTGAATGGCGGCCTGAAGCCATACAGCGATATTGATTTGCTGGTTACTGTGACTGTAAGGCTTAATGAAACAACGCGGCGAGCTTTGCTCAACGACCTTCTGGAGGTTTCGACTTTCCCCGGCGAGAGTGAGGCTCTCCGCGCTATAGAAGTCACCATTGTCGTGCACGACGACATCATTCCGTGGCGTTATCCAGCTAAGCGAGAACTGCAATTTGGAGAATGGCAGCGCAATGACATTCTTGCGGGTATCTTCGAGCCAGCCACGATCGACATTGATCTGGCTATCTTGCTGACAAAAGCAAGAGAACATAGCGTTGCCTTGGTAGGTCCAGCGGCGGAGGAACTCTTTGATCCGGTCCCTGAACAGGATCTATTCGAGGCACTAAATGAAACCTTGAAGCTATGGAACTCGCAGCCCGACTGGGCTGGCGATGAGCGAAATGTAGTGCTTACGTTGTCTCGTATTTGGTACAGCGCAGTAACCGGCAAAATCGCGCCGAAGGATGTCGCTGCCGACTGGGCAATGGAGCGCCTACCGGCCCAGTATCAGCCCGTCTTGCTTGAAGCTAGACAGGCTTATCTTGGACAAGAAGAAGATCGCTTGGCCTTGCACGCTGATCAGTTGGAAGAATTTGTTCACTACGTGAAAGGCGAGAGCACCAAGGTAGTCGGCAAATGATGTCTAAAACAAAGTTAGGCATCACAAAGTACAGCATCGTGACCAACAGCACCGATTCCGTCACACTGCGCCTCATGACTGAGCATGACCTTGCGATGCTCTATGAGTGGCTAAATCGATCTCATATCGTCGAGTGGTGGGGCGGAGAAGAAGCACGCCCGACACTTGCTGACGTACAGGAACAGTACTTGCCAAGCGTTTTAGCGCAAGAGTCCGTCACTCCATACATTGCAATGCTGAATGGAGAGCCGATTGGGTATGCCCAGTCGTACGTTGCTCTTGGAAGCGGGGACGGATGGTGGGAAGAAGAAACCGATCCAGGAGTACGCGGAATAGACCAGTCACTGGCGAATGCATCACAACTGGGCAAAGGCTTGGGAACCAAGCTGGTTCGAGCTCTGGTTGAGTTGCTGTTCAATGATCCCGAGGTCACCAAGATCCAAACGGACCCGTCGCCGAGCAACTTGCGAGCGATCCGATGCTACGAGAAAGCGGGGTTTGAGAGGCAAGGTACCGTAACCACCCCAGATGGTCCAGCCGTGTACATGGTTCAAACACGCCAGGCATTCGAGCGAACACGCAGTGATGCCTAACCCTTCCATCGAGGGGGACGTCCAAGGGCTGGCGCCCTTGGCCGCCCCTCATGTCAAACGTTAGATGCACTAAGCACATAATTGCTCACAGCCAAACTATCAGGTCAAGTCTGCTTTTATTATTTTTAAGCGTGCATAATAAGCCCTACACAAATTGGGAGATATATCATGAAAGGCTGGCTTTTTCTTGTTATCGCAATAGTTGGCGAAGTAATCGCAACATCCGCATTAAAATCTAGCGAGGGCTTTACTAAGCTTGCCCCTTCCGCCGTTGTCATAATCGGTTATGGCATCGCATTTTATTTTCTTTCTCTGGTTCTGAAATCCATCCCTGTCGGTGTTGCTTATGCAGTCTGGTCGGGACTCGGCGTCGTCATAATTACAGCCATTGCCTGGTTGCTTCATGGGCAAAAGCTTGATGCGTGGGGCTTTGTAGGTATGGGGCTCATAATTGCTGCCTTTTTGCTCGCCCGATCCCCATCGTGGAAGTCGCTGCGGAGGCCGACGCCATGGTGACGGTGTTCGGCATTCTGAATCTCACCGAGGACTCCTTCTTCGATGAGAGCCGGCGGCTAGACCCCGCCGGCGCTGTCACCGCGGCGATCGAAATGCTGCGAGTCGGATCAGACGTCGTGGATGTCGGACCGGCCGCCAGCCATCCGGACGCGAGGCCTGTATCGCCGGCCGATGAGATCAGACGTATTGCGCCGCTCTTAGACGCCCTGTCCGATCAGATGCACCGTGTTTCAATCGACAGCTTCCAACCGGAAACCCAGCGCTATGCGCTCAAGCGCGGCGTGGGCTACCTGAACGATATCCAAGGATTTCCTGACCCTGCGCTCTATCCCGATATTGCTGAGGCGGACTGCAGGCTGGTGGTTATGCACTCAGCGCAGCGGGATGGCATCGCCACCCGCACCGGTCACCTTCGACCCGAAGACGCGCTCGACGAGATTGTGCGGTTCTTCGAGGCGCGGGTTTCCGCCTTGCGACGGAGCGGGGTCGCTGCCGACCGGCTCATCCTCGATCCGGGGATGGGATTTTTCTTGAGCCCCGCACCGGAAACATCGCTGCACGTGCTGTCGAACCTTCAAAAGCTGAAGTCGGCGTTGGGGCTTCCGCTATTGGTCTCGGTGTCGCGGAAATCCTTCTTGGGCGCCACCGTTGGCCTTCCTGTAAAGGATCTGGGTCCAGCGAGCCTTGCGGCGGAACTTCACGCGATCGGCAATGGCGCTGACTACGTCCGCACCCACGCGCCTGGAGATCTGCGAAGCGCAATCACCTTCTCGGAAACCCTCGCGAAATTTCGCAGTCGCGACGCCAGAGACCGAGGGTTAGATCATGCCTAGCATTCACCTTCCGGCCGCCCGCTAAATATCTCCTTTTGGGTTGTTAATAAAACATCCAATAAGTTGACTGTGCGTGAAAAAGAAAGTTTTGTGTGATGGCGTTGAAGATCGCACCGTTAAGCTCTTATGTGGGATGGTGCAGAGCTCGACGACTACCGATAAAACGCAACCGCCGCAAACAGACAAGAAAAAGCCCCAACTGATAACAGTTGGGGCTTCAGTATTGTGATTGGTGGAGCAATAGCACCCTGAACCCAAAACCTTCTCGCTCAACCGGTAGTGGCTGATAACAACTCGTGAGGGCTATTGCGGGTTAAGCATTTAGCGATGTCTAGGGCCAGACTGGACGTCTGAACGCAAGCCGCTGATACTGTACATAACCACAGTATCAGCGGAGGATACCCATGTCGCTGGCAAGGAACGCCACGGCGAGTCAATCGCCCACTCAAACAAACGGTTACGAACGCCACCAACCCGACCAGACGCTGCTCTACCAGCTGGTTGAGCAGCACTACCCAGCCTTCAAAGCCTCACTCGAAGCCCAAGGTCAACACCTGCCTCGCTACATCCAACAAGAATTCAACGACCTCCTCCAATGTGGCCGTCTGGAGTATGGTTTCATGCGGGTTCGCTGCGAGGATTGTCATCACGAGCGTCTGGTCGCCTTCAGCTGTAAACGACGCGGCTTTTGCCCTAGCTGCGGTGCCCGCCGGATGGCCGAGAGTGCGGCGCTGCTGATAGACGAAGTCTTCCCCAAGGAGCCCATTCGCCAGTGGGTGCTCAGCTTTCCTTTCCAGCTACGCTTTTTGCTGGCTCGCCATCCCCAGCTGATGGGCCAGGTCTTGAGTATCGTCTATCGTACACTCTCAACTCATCTGATCAAAAAAGCCGGTTACACCAAAGCCTCTGCACAAACTGGCTCAGTGACTCTTATCCAACGCTTTGGCTCCGCGCTAAATCTCAATGTCCACTACCACATGCTGTTTCTCGATGGTGTCTATGCCGAAGATGACTATGGCAAGCAACGCTTCCATCGTGTCAAGGCACCCACTTACGATGAGCTGAATACGCTCGCTCACACCCTCAGCCATCGCATCGCTCGCTGCATGGAAAAGCGTGGGATTTTGGAGCGTGATGCCGAGAATACGTGGTTGACACTGGAAGAGGGCGAAGACGATACGCTGACTCAATTACATGGTGCTTCGGTTACGTATCGCATTGCCGTCGGCCCCCAGCAAGGGCGCAAAGTCTTCACCCTGCAAACCTTGCCAGGGCGTGAGGATAAAGCCGACTCAAGCAGTCGAGTAGCCAACCATGCTGGTTTCTCGCTACACGCCGGTGTGATGGCCGAAGCGCATCAGCGGGATAAGCTTGAGCGCTTGTGTCGCTACATTAGTCGGCCAGCGGTTTCAGAAAAACGTCTGGCATTAACCGCCAATGGGCAGGTGCGTTACGAGCTCAAAACTCCGTACCGCAATGGCACCACCCATGTGATCTTCGAGCCGCTGGACTTCATCGCCAAACTCGCTGCGTTGGTACCTAAGCCGCGAGTCAACCTCACACGCTTCCACGGCGTCTTTGCACCGAACAGCAAACACCGAGTTCAAGTAACACCCGCCAAGCGGGGCAAGAAGCCCGACAAATCGGAAGGTCTCGATACTAACTGGCGTGACAAGAGTCCTGCAGAGCGCCACCGCGCCATGACCTGGATGCAACGCCTCAAGCGAGTCTTCAATATTGATATTGAAGTCTGCGAACACTGCGGCGGTCACGTCAAAGTGATTGCCAGCATCGAAGATCCGAAGGTCATTGAGCAGATTCTCAAGCATCTGAAACAGAAAACAGCCAAGGCGAATGCCGCCAAGCAGCGTGAGCTGCCACCAGAACGAGCGCCGCCACTGACTCCCAGCCTGTTCGATCCATCACAGAGTCGTCTCTTTGACTGACGACCCCAAATCCAACACTGCTCAACACTGCCAACTTTTAAACGGGGCGGTGGGGCAGTTTGTATCTCTCGAGCTATCAGGCTAGAGATTTTACCGCCAAATCGAACCTTATTAGAGCGGTTTAGGCTGGACCGGCAGTTAAAATTGGGGCTTGAGCGGTAAACGAGTGAGGGAATTTCAGGTAAGATACTTCGGATGAGGAGCAAAAAGGTGGTTTATACTTCCTATACCCTAGACTCGTCTCTAGTACAGTCAGCAGCACAGGAAATACAAATAACCAACTACCTAGTAAACTCAGTATCGTCTGTGTCTGATACTGAAATGGAAGAAACATTAAACGCATTGAGAGGGTATTATGACTAAACAAGCAATATTTGCCGTAGCCGAGAACCTAGCCTTCGGGCTAGGTGGGGGTCTCCCTTGGGATACGCTGAAAGACGACTTACAATTCTTTAAGAGGCTAACTGAAGGGACTGACTTAGTAATGGGAGCCTCCACGTACAGAACGCTGCCATTGTTACCAACCAATAACAGACAGTTTATTGTGGTAAGCAATACTGAGGAGCCTAGCCTTAATGTTCATGTGGTATCTCCAGAACACTTCAAGGCTTTCCTTAGCAAAACTTCCAGAAACCTTACTATTATCGGGGGCAGCTCGTTACTAACGGTAGATATATTATCAAAAATGGATAAGATAATTATGACTACGGTGTATGGAAGTTTTGATGCAGATGTATACTTACCTACTGAAGTAGTAAGTTATGTTACTGGCAAAGCTTCAAACGCCACATTATTTAATAACTCGGACGCAAAGATGGCAGTTTATTATGGATAACTATAAAGACCTCCTAAGGGAGGTGATTATTACAGGCACTGACTCTGTGGACAGAACAGGTGTAGGCACCGTCTCTATCTGGGGGGCTATGCTAAAGTTCAACCTACAAGAAGGCTTCCCAGCGACCACATGCAAAGGTTTAGCTTGGAAAGCTTTTTTATTTGTCCGCCGGGCGCGGATAATGGATCAGATTATGCAGTGTCACAATGGCCTTACCGGGATTGGCGTAAGCGTGCGGGATATCCGCATGGAAGCGCAGGGATTCCCCGGCAGAAACGGTGTGCCACTCATCCCCCAGCCGCAGTTGTAATGCGCCTTCCAGTACAATGACATGTTCTCTGGTTCTGAAATCCATCCCTGTCGGTGTTGCTTATGCAGTCTGGTCGGGACTCGGCGTCGTCATAATTACAGCCATTGCCTGGTTGCTTCATGGGCAAAAGCTTGATGCGTGGGGCTTTGTAGGTATGGGGCTCATAATTGCTGCCTTTTTGCTCGCCCGATCCCCATCGTGGAAGTCGCTGCGGAGGCCGACGCCATGGTGACGGTGTTCGGCATTCTGAATCTCACCGAGGACTCCTTCTTCGATGAGAGCCGGCGGCTAGACCCCGCCGGCGCTGTCACCGCGGCGATCGAAATGCTGCGAGTCGGATCAGACGTCGTGGATGTCGGACCGGCCGCCAGCCATCCGGACGCGAGGCCTGTATCGCCGGCCGATGAGATCAGACGTATTGCGCCGCTCTTAGACGCCCTGTCCGATCAGATGCACCGTGTTTCAATCGACAGCTTCCAACCGGAAACCCAGCGCTATGCGCTCAAGCGCGGCGTGGGCTACCTGAACGATATCCAAGGATTTCCTGACCCTGCGCTCTATCCCGATATTGCTGAGGCGGACTGCAGGCTGGTGGTTATGCACTCAGCGCAGCGGGATGGCATCGCCACCCGCACCGGTCACCTTCGACCCGAAGACGCGCTCGACGAGATTGTGCGGTTCTTCGAGGCGCGGGTTTCCGCCTTGCGACGGAGCGGGGTCGCTGCCGACCGGCTCATCCTCGATCCGGGGATGGGATTTTTCTTGAGCCCCGCACCGGAAACATCGCTGCACGTGCTGTCGAACCTTCAAAAGCTGAAGTCGGCGTTGGGGCTTCCGCTATTGGTCTCGGTGTCGCGGAAATCCTTCTTGGGCGCCACCGTTGGCCTTCCTGTAAAGGATCTGGGTCCAGCGAGCCTTGCGGCGGAACTTCACGCGATCGGCAATGGCGCTGACTACGTCCGCACCCACGCGCCTGGAGATCTGCGAAGCGCAATCACCTTCTCGGAAACCCTCGCGAAATTTCGCAGTCGCGACGCCAGAGACCGAGGGTTAGATCATGCCTAGCATTCACCTTCCGGCCGCCCGCTAGCGGACCCTGGTCAGGTTCCGCGAAGGTGGGCGCAGACATGCTGGGCTCGTCAGGATCAAACTGCACTATGAGGCGGCGGTTCATACCGCGCCAGGGGAGCGAATGGACAGCGAGGAGCCTCCGAACGTTCGGGTCGCCTGCTCGGGTGATATCGACGAGGTTGTGCGGCTGATGCACGACGCTGCGGCGTGGATGTCCGCCAAGGGAACGCCCGCCTGGGACGTCGCGCGGATCGACCGGACATTCGCGGAGACCTTCGTCCTGAGATCCGAGCTCCTAGTCGCGAGTTGCAGCGACGGCATCGTCGGCTGTTGCACCTTGTCGGCCGAGGATCCCGAGTTCTGGCCCGACGCCCTCAAGGGGGAGGCCGCATATCTGCACAAGCTCGCGGTGCGACGGACACATGCGGGCCGGGGTGTCAGCTCCGCGCTGATCGAGGCTTGCCGCCATGCCGCGCGAACGCAGGGGTGCGCCAAGCTGCGGCTCGACTGCCACCCGAACCTGCGTGGCCTATACGAGCGGCTCGGATTCACCCACGTCGACACTTTCAATCCCGGCTGGGATCCAACCTTCATCGCAGAACGCCTAGAACTCGAAATCTAACGTCCGTTCGGGCATCGAGGTCCATGTCGGGGTGGGACGGGCCCGTGGCTTCAAGATCACTTGCAGTCCGACCGCGATGTCTTGGTTGCGCGAGAGGTTGTCGATATCCTCCACTTCCATCATCAACCCTGGATAATGCCGCCGCCGTCATCGCCGCCGACGCCCGTGCCGGGCTTTTCGGGCCTGTCAGGCTTGCTCGGCCTTCAGCCTGCCTGGGCGAGATCTCCGGCGGACGGATTAACGGCGGAGCTTCGCCGCCTTTCGTGCGTGTGAAGGCCGAAGATAGTTCTCTCAAAAACATCCGTTTATGAGAGATACCAAATGTCATTTTCAGAAGACGACTGCACCAGTTGATTGGGCGTAATGGCTGTTGTGCAGCCAGCTCCTGACAGTTCAATATCAGAAGTGATCTGCACCAATCTCGACTATGCTCAATACTCGTGTGGGCTCTGTTGCAAAAATCGTGAAGCTTGAGCATGCTTGGCGGAGATTGGACGGACGGAACGATGACGGATTTCAAGTGGCGCCATTTCCAGGGTGATGTGATCCTGTGGGCGGTGCGCTGGTATTGTCGCTATCCGATCAGCTATCGCGACCTTGAGGAAATGCTGGCGGAACGCGGCATTTCGGTCGACCATACGACGATCTATCGCTGGGTCCAGTGCTACGCCCCGGAGATGGAGAAGCGGCTGCGCTGGTTCTGGCGGCGTGGCTTTGATCCGAGCTGGCGCCTGGATGAAACCTACGTCAAGGTGCGGGGCAAGTGGACCTACCTGTACCGGGCAGTCGACAAGCTGGGCGAACAAACGATGCTCGCCTTCCAGAAAACCGAGGATGCGAACCACTTCATCCGGGGTCAGCACCACCGGCAAGCGCCGCGACGGCCGAGGTCTTCCGATCTCCTGAAGCCAGGGCAGATCCGTGCACAGCACCTTGCCGTAGAAGAACAGCAAGGCCGCCAATGCCTGACGATGCGTGGAGACCGAAACCTTGCGCTCGTTCGCCAGCCAGGACAGAAATGCCTCGACTTCGCTGCTGCCCAAGGTTGCCGGGTGACGCACACCGTGGAAACGGATGAAGGCACGAACCCAGTGGACATAAGCCTGTTCGGTTGGTAAGCTGTAATGCAAGTAGCGTATGCGCTCACGCAACTGGTCCAGAACCTTGACCGAACGCAGCGGTGGTAACGGCGCAGTGGCGGTTTTCATGGCTTGTTATGACTGTTTTTTTGTACAGTCTATGCCTCGGGCATCCAAGCAGCAAGCGCGTTACGCCGTGGGTCGATGTTTGATGTTATGGAGCAGCAACGATGTTACGCAGCAGGGCAGTCGCCCTAAAACAAAGTTAGACGGCAAGAAAAGGTTCCACGAACTCTGATGAAAAACTACTTTAACAGCCCTTTCAAAGGGGAACTTCTTTCTGAGCAAGTGAAAAATCCAAATATCAGAGTAGGCCGGTATAGCTATTACTCTGGCTACTATCACGGGCACTCATTTGATGAATGCGCGCGATACTTGCTTCCAGATCGTGATGACGTTGATAAATTGATCATTGGCAGCTTTTGTTCTATAGGAAGCGGGGCTTCCTTCATCATGGCTGGCAATCAGGGGCATCGGCATGACTGGGCATCATCCTTCCCCTTCTTCTATATGCAAGAGGAGCCTGCTTTCTCAAGAGCACTCGACGCCTTCCAAAGAGCAGGTGATACCGTCATTGGCAATGATGTCTGGATAGGCTCGGAGGCAATGATTATGCCTGGCATCAAAATTGGAGACGGTGCCGTGATAGGTAGTCGCTCGTTGGTGACAAAAGATGTAGAGCCTTATGCCATCATCGGGGGAAATCCCGCAAAGCAAATTAAGAAGCGCTTCTCCGATGAGGAAATCTCATTGCTCATGGAGATGGAGTGGTGGAACTGGCCACTAGATAAAATTAAGACAGCAATGCCTCTGCTGTGCTCGTCAAATATTTTTGGTCTGCATAAGTATTGGCGCGAGTTTGCCGTCTAACAATTCATTCAAGCCGACGCCGCTTCGCGGCACGGCTTAATTCTGGCGTTGTGCTTACGAAAAAAACAAAAATCTGCGTATACCTTTCCTCATAATCTGTGGCTTCAATAAAAGGATATTTCTATGCTTCAACTGAAAATGATAGAACTCTTCAAGGAAGGTTGTCATGAGGATGCACGAATAATCGCGACATTGATGTTCGGCTCATTTGCTATCGGAGAGGGTGACGAGTTCTCTGATATCGAATTCGCAGTGTTCATCCAGGATGACCATTTTGAAAATTTCGATCAGCGCTCGTGGCTTAATGCCGTAAGTCCGGTTGCTGCTTACTTTCCGGACGACTTCGGCCACCACACCGCACTTTTTGAAAACGGCATTCGCGGTGAATTCCATTTCATGCGAAAATCGGACATACCGGTCATTTCCACTTGGCAAGGCTATGGGTGGTTTCCCTCGCTTGAGGCGGCTGTTTTGTTGGACCGATCAGGAGAGTTGTCAAGGTATGCAAGCGCTCTCGTGGGCGATCCCCCGATACGTGAAGGCGCGCCGCTGGTGGAAGGGCTTGTGTTGAACCTCATCAGCCTGATGCTCTTTGGGGCCAATCTTTTAAATCGGGGAGAGTACGCTCGCGCCTGGGCCTTGCTCAGCAAAGCCCATGAAAACTTACTCAAGTTGATCCGCCTTGACGAAAGGGCAACAGACCACTGGCCGACACCGTCACGCGCGTTGGAAAAGGATATCTCGGCGGACTCGTATAATCGCTACCTGGCATGCACATCCAGTGCAGAGCCGAGAGCACTATGTGTAGCCTATCGTGAAACCTGGAAGTGGAGTCTCGAATTGTACAAGAGTGTTGCAGAACCTCTGAACATCCCGCTTCCGAGAACTGTAATTACGCAGGCAAAAAGGTTGCTCAATGAGTCTGCGACGCCGCACAACAAGTAAATCCAGCGGACGCATAAAAACGCGCCGCTGATTTTGACGTTAGATGCACTAAGCACATAATTGCTCACAGCCAAACTATCAGGTCAAGTCTGCTTTTATTATTTTTAAGCGTGCATAATAAGCCCTACACAAATTGGGAGATATATCATGAAAGGCTGGCTTTTTCTTGTTATCGCAATAGTTGGCGAAGTAATCGCAACATCCGCATTAAAATCTAGCGAGGGCTTTACTAAGCTTGCCCCTTCCGCCGTTGTCATAATCGGTTATGGCATCGCATTTTATTTTCTTTCTCTGGTTCTGAAATCCATCCCTGTCGGTGTTGCTTATGCAGTCTGGTCGGGACTCGGCGTCGTCATAATTACAGCCATTGCCTGGTTGCTTCATGGGCAAAAGCTTGATGCGTGGGGCTTTGTAGGTATGGGGCTCATAATTGCTGCCTTTTTGCTCGCCCGATCCCCATCGTGGAAGTCGCTGCGGAGGCCGACGCCATGGTGACGGTGTTCGGCATTCTGAATCTCACCGAGGACTCCTTCTTCGATGAGAGCCGGCGGCTAGACCCCGCCGGCGCTGTCACCGCGGCGATCGAAATGCTGCGAGTCGGATCAGACGTCGTGGATGTCGGACCGGCCGCCAGCCATCCGGACGCGAGGCCTGTATCGCCGGCCGATGAGATCAGACGTATTGCGCCGCTCTTAGACGCCCTGTCCGATCAGCTATCGCGACCTTGAGGAAATGCTGGCGGAACGCGGCATTTCGGTCGACCATACGACGATCTATCGCTGGGTCCAGTGCTACGCCCCGGAGATGGAGAAGCGGCTGCGCTGGTTCTGGCGGCGTGGCTTTGATCCGAGCTGGCGCCTGGATGAAACCTACGTCAAGGTGCGGGGCAAGTGGACCTACCTGTACCGGGCAGTCGACAAGCGGGGCGACACGATCGATTTCTACCTGTCGCCGACCCGCAGCGCCAAGGCAGCGAAGCGGTTCCTGGGCAAGGCCCTGCGAGGCCTGAAGCACTGGGAAAAGCCTGCCACGCTCAATACCGACAAAGCGCTGATGAATCCCCTAATGATTTTGGTAAAAATCATTAAGTTAAGGTGGATACACATCTTGTCATATGATCAAATGGTTTCGCGAAAAATCAATAATCAGACAACAAGATGTGCGAACTCGATATTTTACACGACTCTCTTTACCAATTCTGCCCCGAATTACACTTAAAACGACTCAACAGCTTAACGTTGGCTTGCCACGCATTACTTGACTGTAAAACTCTCACTCTTACCGAACTTGGCCGTAACCTGCCAACCAAAGCGAGAACAAAACATAACATCAAACGAATCGACCGATTGTTAGGTAATCGTCACCTCCACAAAGAGCGACTCGCTGTATACCGTTGGCATGCTAGCTTTATCTGTTCGGGCAATACGATGCCCATTGTACTTGTTGACTGGTCTGATATTCGTGAGCAAAAACGACTTATGGTATTGCGAGCTTCAGTCGCACTACACGGTCGTTCTGTTACTCTTTATGAGAAAGCGTTCCCGCTTTCAGAGCAATGTTCAAAGAAAGCTCATGACCAATTTCTAGCCGACCTTGCGAGCATTCTACCGAGTAACACCACACCGCTCATTGTCAGTGATGCTGGCTTTAAAGTGCCATGGTATAAATCCGTTGAGAAGCTGGGTTGGTACTGGTTAAGTCGAGTAAGAGGAAAAGTACAATATGCAGACCTAGGAGCGGAAAACTGGAAACCTATCAGCAACTTACATGATATGTCATCTAGTCACTCAAAGACTTTAGGCTATAAGAGGCTGACTAAAAGCAATCCAATCTCATGCCAAATTCTATTGTATAAATCTCGCTCTAAAGGCCGAAAAAATCAGCGCTCGACACGGACTCATTGTCACCACCCGTCACCTAAAATCTACTCAGCGTCGGCAAAGGAGCCATGGGTTCTAGCAACTAACTTACCTGTTGAAATTCGAACACCCAAACAACTTGTTAATATCTATTCGAAGCGAATGCAGATTGAAGAAACCTTCCGAGACTTGAAAAGTCCTGCCTACGGACTAGGCCTACGCCATAGCCGAACGAGCAGCTCAGAGCGTTTTGATATCATGCTGCTAATCGCCCTGATGCTTCAACTAACATGTTGGCTTGCGGGCGTTCATGCTCAGAAACAAGGTTGGGACAAGCACTTCCAGGCTAACACAGTCAGAAATCGAAACGTACTCTCAACAGTTCGCTTAGGCATGGAAGTTTTGCGGCATTCTGGCTACACAATAACAAGGGAAGACTTACTCGTGGCTGCAACCCTACTAGCTCAAAATTTATTCACACATGGTTACGCTTTGGGGAAATTATGAGGGGATCTCTCAGTGCATTGCCTCCAATTCCCATAATTTATTACGCCGATAATAACTTGGTGTAACCTTAAAAATGTACTTAAATCGACGTGTAAAAGATTGTTGGGAATCAAATTGATATTTTAATGCGATCTCAAGGATAGTTTTTTTCGTCAACCTCAACTCAACAGCCGCTTTCGTCAAACGACGAGCACGAATATAGCTAGCCAGTGTGACCCCTGTTACTTTTTTGAACAGCCGCTGAAAATACCACTTGGTATAACCCGCTTTATTCGCCACATCATCAAGCAGTAAAGACTGATCTAAATTATGTTCAATCCATAATAGAACATCTTTGATAACCGTTGTATGAAACTGCTTATCATCATATCTTAATTGGATGTTATTAGCTTTATTTTGATAGCGAGAATGCTGTTCAATATACATAAAATAACCTAAATGTTCTTAAGATTGTCACGACCACATCATCATGATACCATAAACATACTGACGGTATGTTATTTTAAATCTATCATGGAAAATAAAAATCATCAACAAGAAAATTTTAAGAGTACCTATCAATCACTGGTTAACTCAGCACGAATATTGTTTGTTGAAAAAGGCTATCAAGCTGTTTCAATAGATGAGATCTCGGGAAAAGCGTTGGTGACCAAAGGTGCCTTTTATCATCACTTTAAAAATAAAAAACAATTACTCAGTGCCTGTTATAAGCAGCAATTAATTATGATTGATGCCTACATCACAACAAAAACTGATTTAACAAATGGTTGGTCTGCCTTAGAAAGTATATTTGAACATTATCTTGATTATATTATTGATAATAATAAAAACCTTATCCCTATCCAAGAAGTGATGCCTATCATTGGTTGGAATGAACTTGAAAAAATTAGCCTTGAATACATTACTGGTAAGGTAAACGCCATTGTCAGCAAATTGATCCAAGAGAACCAACTTAAAGCTTATGATGATGATGTGCTTAAAAACTTACTCAATGGCTGGTTTATGCATATCGCAATACATGCGAAAAACCTAAAAGAGCTTGCCGATAAAAAAGGCCAATTTATTGCTATTTACCGCGGCTTTTTATTGAGCTTGAAAGATAAATAAAATAGATAGGTTTTATTTGAAGCTAAATCTTCTTTATCGTAAAAAATGCCCTCTTGGGTTATCAAGAGGGTCATTATATTTCGCGGAATAACATCATTTGGTGACGAAATAACTAAGCACTTGTCTCCTGTTTACTCCCCTGAGCTTGAGGGGTTAACATGAAGGTCATCGATAGCAGGATAATAATACAGTAAAACGCTAAACCAATAATCCAAATCCAGCCATCCCAAATTGGTAGTGAATGATTATAAATAACAGCAAACAGTAATGGGCCAATAACACCGGTTGCATTGGTAAGGCTCACCAATAATCCCTGTAAAGCACCTTGCTGATGACTCTTTGTTTGGATAGACATCACTCCCTGTAATGCAGGTAAAGCGATCCCACCACCAGCCAATAAAATTAAAACAGGGAAAACTAACCAACCTTCAGATATAAACGCTAAAAAGGCAAATGCACTACTATCTGCAATAAATCCGAGCAGTACTGCCGTTTTTTCGCCCCATTTAGTGGCTATTCTTCCTGCCACAAAGGCTTGGAATACTGAGTGTAAAAGACCAAGACCCGCTAATGAAAAGCCAACCATCATGCTATTCCATCCAAAACGATTTTCGGTAAATAGCACCCACACCGTTGCGGGAATTTGGCCTATCAATTGCGCTGAAAAATAAATAATCAACAAAATGGGCATCGTTTTAAATAAAGTGATGTATACCGAATTCGATTGCGTCTCAACCCCTACTTCGGTATCTGTATTATCACGTGTATTTTTGGTTTCACGGAACCAAAACATAACCACAAGGAAAGTGACAATATTTAGCAACGCAGCGATAAAAAAGGGACTATGCGGTGAAATCTCTCCTGCAAAACCACCAATAATAGGCCCCGCTATTAAACCAAGCCCAAAACTTGCCCCTAACCAACCGAACCACTTCACGCGTTGAGAAGCTGAGGTGGTATCGGCAATGACCGATGCCGCGACAGCCCCAGTAGCTCCTGTGATCCCTGAAAGCAAACGGCCTAAATACAGCATCCAAAGCGCACTTGAAAAAGCCAGCAATAAGTAATCCAGCGATGCGCCTATTAATGACAACAACAGCACTGGGCGCCGACCAAATCGGTCAGACATTTTTCCAAGCCAAGGAGCAAAGATAACCTGCATTAACGCATAAAGTGCAAGCAATACGCCAAAGTGGTTAGCGATATCTTCCGAAGCAATAAATTCACGTAATAACGTTGGCAAGACTGGCATGATAAGGCCAATCCCCATGGCATCGAGTAACGTAATTACCAATGCGATCTTTGTCGAACTATTCATTTCACTTTTCTCTATCACTGATAGGGAGTGGTAAAATAACTCTATCAATGATAGAGTGTCAACAAAAATTAGGAATTAATGATGTCTAGATTAGATAAAAGTAAAGTGATTAACAGCGCATTAGAGCTGCTTAATGAGGTCGGAATCGAAGGTTTAACAACCCGTAAACTCGCCCAGAAGCTAGGTGTAGAGCAGCCTACATTGTATTGGCATGTAAAAAATAAGCGGGCTTTGCTCGACGCCTTAGCCATTGAGATGTTAGATAGGCACCATACTCACTTTTGCCCTTTAGAAGGGGAAAGCTGGCAAGATTTTTTACGTAATAACGCTAAAAGTTTTAGATGTGCTTTACTAAGTCATCGCGATGGAGCAAAAGTACATTTAGGTACACGGCCTACAGAAAAACAGTATGAAACTCTCGAAAATCAATTAGCCTTTTTATGCCAACAAGGTTTTTCACTAGAGAATGCATTATATGCACTCAGCGCTGTGGGGCATTTTACTTTAGGTTGCGTATTGGAAGATCAAGAGCATCAAGTCGCTAAAGAAGAAAGGGAAACACCTACTACTGATAGTATGCCGCCATTATTACGACAAGCTATCGAATTATTTGATCACCAAGGTGCAGAGCCAGCCTTCTTATTCGGCCTTGAATTGATCATATGCGGATTAGAAAAACAACTTAAATGTGAAAGTGGGTCTTAAAAGCAGCATAACCTTTTTCCGTGATGGTAACTTCACGGTAACCAAGATGTCGAGTTAACCACCCTTTAGATTCATAAAGCGAAAATAATGCGGCTCCAACGTACCCACCTAAATGGAAACGGCGTTCACTCCAATCTAAACACGCACAACAGATTTTACGTGAATGTTTGGAAGGAACGTCAATTCCCATTTCATGAAAATATTGAATACCACTTAATGTGATCATTGAACCATTTTCAGTGATCCATTGCTGTTGACAAAGGGAATCATAGATCTTAACGGCAACTTCGCCAGCTAAATGATCATAGCAAGTACGTGCTTTTCGTAAATGCACTGGCGTGGAAACTTTGGCATGTACGCCATGGTTTAAGGAGATCCCCATCATACTTTCCATCAATTCAGCAATATCTTTTCCTGCTAGCCGAAAATAACGATGCTTGCCTTGAGCTACTACTGTGATTAGCTGGCAATCTAATAATTTAGATAAATGACTGCTCGCCGTTGAAGCTGATATATTCGCCACAGAACTTAGCTCAGTGGCCGTCCAAGCTCGCCCATCCATCAAAGCACTGAGTATTTTAACTCGTGAAATGTCAGACATAGCCGCCCCTATCGCGGCTATTGAGGACTCAAAGGTAACCTCTTTTCGTATTAAATTAGCCATCGCAAGTTCACTTTATTGCCCAAGGGAGCGTAACAGATGCAGCCATACTATCATTGTCCGTTATTAATATCAGTT
Source organism: Proteus sp. ZN5 (assembly GCF_011046025.1). Classification (GTDB taxonomy): domain Bacteria; phylum Pseudomonadota; class Gammaproteobacteria; order Enterobacterales; family Enterobacteriaceae; genus Proteus. Next base: position 563 of record NZ_CP047640.1, on the reverse strand, counting down.
GGTTAGCATGGTCAGCGTTAGACTTTATTCAAGCTCCTCCTAAAGATTGCAAAATTAATGTGATTGCCCCCCCACCTTCATTCCCTGTTTCTCGTTTTACTCGATCTAAAGGAAAACTAGAATTAGGGTATCGACAGGGATTGGAAAAAGGTATCTTATTTCTAGAAAACGTATGATTGTTGTTTTCCAATCAATTGATTATTGGAGTGATTTTTGAGTAGTTATTTTCGTTTTATGAGCCAAGAATGGCCGCTTTTAAGCTTTGGCTTTATTACTGTTTTTATCGGTAATATTGGCCAATCATTTTTTTTGAGTTGGTATGGCGCAGATATTCAACAATCACTTAACATTTCTGCTGAGGACTATGGTTTCATTTATGCCATTGCCACGTTGTGCAGTAGTGCCGTCATTTTTATGGTTGGCGGCCTTGTTGACCGTTGGGCTTTGCATAAAGTGGTTATTGTCGTGTCATTTTTACTTTGTGTTTCCTGTTTATTAATGGCGAACATTCAAACTGTGTGGATGTTATTTTTTGCATTTTGGGGACTGAGGCTCGCTGGACA